>CAIXUF010000547.1 GCA_903922535.1 Candidatus Hydrogenedentota bacterium | reverse complement strand
GTGGGGCAGACATCCCTGTCTGCCCCGCGTCCCATGTTCTTTTTCGCCCTTCGCCCTTCTTACTTTCCAACCGCCCCCTTCGTTGCGATTAACGCATTGAGGATGTCCCAGGTCGCTTTGTTCATGGGGAAACTGCCGTCGGGTTGGTAACGCCGGTATTCCACATGGCCGTCCATATAGAGGACGTTCCCGCCGTCGGGATCATGGTGGCGGGTTTCGATGAGGACGGGAATGCTGGATTGTGCCATTTCGGCGGACGCGGCGTTGTTAATGTCCGTGACAAAGAACCGTTCGATACCCTCGCGAAGGCGGTAGAGTTTTCCGCGCGGGGTGTCGAGGTCCGCGTCGAAGGGAAGTTTCGCCGCGATGCGGCGCGTGTAGGCGTCGGAGAACGCCTCAAGATCCTCGATGGTTTGTATCGCGTACCCCAGGTAACAGTAACTGGAATTGTCCAGAAGTTCCGCGCCCCCTTTCTTCAGAAGCGGTTTGCGCTGCGTGTCGGAAGGACAAACCAGACAGGTGGGATCCGTTACGTACTCAGGGAACACCGGCTTCATTCCCGGGTTTTCGTTGGCAAACATCAAGAGCCCCGCGTTGGGGTTCAGGGCGGGGAAATACTGTTCTGGATTCTCGTTTTCGAACATCTTGAAGTAAACACCCAGCCGCTTCAGATTGTTTGCACAGAAGCTTCGCCGCTGGTTCTCCCCGTTCAGGGTTCCCCTCACGTTTTGCCAGGCGAAGGTTATGCTGTCAAGCGTCTTTTCCAGCATGCCGGGTCCGTTCTGGGCGACCTGAAGGTTCCTGCCCGCATTCGCGCCGGCCACTAACCCTTGAGGAGGGGGCTGTTCCGTTGCGGTCTTTTCCCTGTTCTTGCGGATTGGGGCGACGGCGGCGGTTCTTGCCTGTGGCTCAGGTGCCTTGACCGGAGGGACGGCGGGCGCGTCCAGGATCGTGGAGGCTGGCAGGGGCTTGCCCGAAACCTGTGTTTGCGCGACAGGAGTGTCCGGTTTCACGGCGCTCTGGTGCACCTGCCACCCGGCAAGAAGCACAACGGCCAGGCTTGCCGTGCCCGCCAGCATGGTTTTGGCGGTCCAGAATCCCGCCACGGTCTTCGCCAGGGGCATCGCCGCCGCCGCGGCGGGCAGGGCGACATGGTTGACGCCGCTCAGGGCAAGTTTGCCCAGGCTGGCGACGAGCGTCGCGGGCACCTCTGCTGACGCGTTGGCCTTGATCGCGCCGGCCAGCACCGTGCCGGCCACGGCCACCCCCTTGCCCTTGAGGGCCTTGCGCAGGCATTCGACGCCCTTGTCCACACGGTGCGTCACGGTCGGCCGGGAAATGCCGAGCGCATGGGCCACGGCCTCCTGCGTCTGGCCGTCGAGGAAATAGGCCACGATGGGAACCCGCAGTTTCTCGGGCAGCTCGGCAATCGCCTCATCCACCAAGCCCCCGATTTCATCCCAGGCCATGTCGCGCGCGGCCGGCTGCTCCGACGCGTACCGGACCTCACGCTCCCTGCGCCGGTTCTCCGCCCGCAGCCGGGCGAGCGACCGGTTGTACGCCACCCGGTGCAGCCAGGGCGCGAGATAGCCGCCGATGGGTTTTTCCGTGGACGCAAGGATGACGAAACATTCCTGCGCCACGTCCTCGGCCTCCGACGGGTTGTTCAGAATCCGGCGGCAAGTCTGGTAAACCATCGCTGCATAGCGCGTGGCCAGCAGCTTGAAGGCATCCGCGTTGCGGTCGTGCAGCCAGTGTTCAAAAAGCATGGCATCGGTCTGGCTCATGACTGACTCCTCCGTTGAGCATAGCGCCAAGTGTCTTTTCACACAAGTAATACCGCCGGGGCACCGTTTTGCAAAGATCGGAGAAAATGTGCCGGACGACCGGAAGGCACGCCGGGCCGCCATCCACCGGGATGTATGGCCCGGCGGGACAGTCTGCGCATTGCGTCACCGATGCCCCGCGCACAAGAAGAAGCTGGCAGCGGCCGGTGGACTTCAACCGCGCCGCTGCCAGCGTTGTCAGCTCTTCGCGCCCGTCGCGCTGATCCGTCATTTTGACGGTGCGGAATCTCTGAAGGCGACGAGCGATTTGAGAATGTCCATGGTCTCTTTGTCCATTGGGAACATCGTGATACCGCTGTTGGCCACGTATTTCAGGAATTCCACATGACCATCCATGAAGAGGACATTGCCGCCTGCGGGACTGTGGTTTTCAGGAGGCTCTATGAGCACGGGAATATTGGACTGCATCTTTGCACCGGCGGCGGGGTCGTTCAGATCCGTGATGAGGAACTGCTCGACTCCCTCGCGCAGCCGGTACAGCTTTCCATTCGGGGTGTCAATGTCCTCCTCGAAAGGCAGCTTTGCCTCGATATGCGCTTTGTAGGCATTGGAGAAGGCCCGAAGGTCCTCGATGTTCTGCACCGCGTAGCCCAGGTAATAGTAGCTGCCGTTGTCCAGGAGTCCCGGCCCGGGCTTGCTCCGCAGTTTATAGTGCTGCATGTCGTCCGGACATATCATGATTGACGTGTCCGTCAGGTATTCCGGATATACCGGCTGCATCCCCGGGTTCTCGATGGAGAAAGTCAAGTACCCCGCCCTGGAATCAAGGGCGGGCCAACAGTGCAGCGGGTGCTCATTGGCGAACATCTTGAAGACCAGGCCGAACTGCTTCAGGTTGTTCTGGCATGAAACGCGGCGGCCGCCCTCGCCGCTGATGGTTTCACTTAAGCCCCGCCATAAGCCGGACAGGGTGTTGAGCATATTGTCCCAAATGCTGGAGTAGCTGCTGGAAGCCTGAAACCGTTTCAATGCCTGTTTGTTGACCGCGAGCCCCTGCGGGGCGGTCTGTTCGGGAGCGGTCTTCTCGTCGTCTTTGCGCACCGGCGTGGCGGCGGCGGCATTGGCCTGCGGCTCAGGGGCTTTGATTGGATCGGCCGTGGGGGCTCCTGAAACCGGGGGCACCGCCATTGCCGCGGGTGCAGTCTGGAGCGTGCTTGAAAGCTGCGTCTGGGCGACGGGCATGTTTGGTCTCATTGTGGTGTGCTGCACCTGCCAGCCCGCAAATGCCACGACGGCCAGGCCCGCCGCGCCTGTGACCAGGGCCTTTGCGGTAAAGAATCCCGCCAGTGTCTTTGCCACAGGCGCTGCCGCCGCGGCGGCGGGCAATGCGACGTGATTGACGCCGCTGAGCGCGAGTTTGCCCAGGCTGGCAACGAGCGTCGCGGGCACTTCCGCCGACGCGTTGGCCTTGATGGCGCCCGCCAGCACCGTGCCGGCCACCGCCACCCCCTTGCCCTTGAGCGTTTTGCGCAGACACTCCACGCCTCTGTCCACGCGGTGTGTCACGGTTGACCGCGGAATGCCCAGTGCAAGGGCGACGGCCTCCTGTGTCTGGCCGTCGAGGAAATAGGCCACAATGGGCGCGCGCAGTTTGTCGGGCAGTTCGGCGATGGCCTCGTCCACATACCCCCCAATCTCATCCCAGGCCATGTCGCGCGCGACCGGCTGCTCCGACGCGTACCGGACCTCGCGGTCCCTGCGCCGGTTCTCCGCGCGCAGCCGCGCGAGGGAGCGGTTGTACGCCACCCGGTGCAGCCACGGTGCCAGATAGCCGCCGATGGGTTTGTCGGTGGAGGCAAGGATGACGAAGCATTCCTGCGCCACGTCCTCCGCCTCCGATGGGTTGTTCAAAATGCGCCGGCAGGTCTGATAGACCATTGCGGCATAGCGCGTGGCCAGCAACTTGAACGCGTCCGCGTTGCGGTCCCGCATCCAGTGTTCGAAAAGCATCGCATCGGTTTGGCTCATGACTCGCTCCTTCGTTCAGCATACCGCCAAGTGTGTTTTCACTCAAGTAATACCGCCGGAGCGCGTTTTCGCCAAGGTTGGGGGAACTGGACGATTTGGACGGGACGTGTTACGATTGGGAACCGGTTGAAATGCCGTTTCACGCAGCGCCGAACCCTGTTCAAGGAGGAATCATGAGACACAACAGCGTTGGCACGTGGTCCGTATTCTTGGCCCTTGTCATCCTGCCGTGCTTGGCGGGGTCGGCCTGGGCAGCGCCGGAGAAACAGGCAAGGACGCCGGAGCGCCAGAATCCTGCCTTTGCACCCGTCACGGAGAATCCCGCGCTGCCGCGCGTGCTGATCATTGGCGATTCCATTTCCATTGGGTATACGCTCGACGTGCGCAAATTGTTGGAGGGCAAGGCCAACGTGCTGCGCATCCCCACCAACGGCGGTCCGACAACGAACGGCATGAAATCGCTGGACGAGTGGCTGGGTGCGGGCAAGTGGGACGTCATCCATTTCAACTGGGGCCTGCACGACGTGAAGCGGATGAAAGGCGGCAAGATGAACATCACCGGCGAATGGCAGGTGGTGCCGGATGCCTACAAGAAGAACTTGGAGACGCTGGTGGGCAAGCTGAAGGCGACCAGTGCCCGGCTGATCTGGGCGACGACCACGCCCGTGCCCGAAGGCGCGGACGGGCGCATCAAGGGCGACGAGGTGAAGGCGAACGCCATTGCGGCGGAGGTGATGAAGGCGAATGGTGTGGCGGTGGATGATTTGTATGCGCGCGTGGTGCCGCAGGTGGAGCAAGATCAGCGGCCCAAGAACGTGCACTTCACCGACGAAGGCTATGCCTTCCTCGCGAAGCAGGTTGCGGAAAGGATTCTCGAAGCGCTCAAGGCGGAGAGCAGGTAGCGTCCAGACCAAAGACCGCCGCCCCGGCAACGAGGCCGCACACCACACTTCGACATGCTTGTAGAATTCAACGCGGGAGGAACGAGATGTCTACGAGGCCGACACTGAAGATAACACGTCTTGGAACGAAGAGGGGTGTGGAGATAATTCGAACCAGAACACCGAGTTCGCCGGGTTTGACGGAATTGGGGGCGCTTATCATTCCGCCAAATGTGCTGGTAATCGTGCGTCTACTGCGTCATCGGAGGTTCTTTCGCACGGCAACATTTGTGATTGCAGAGGGTGGGACGGCCGAGGCACTTGCGTTGGGAATGCAATGCGTTTACGTGCGCGCCGATGAATTGCGCGCAGTGAAAACAGTGTTGTCTCCGTCTCTCACCTGGCAGGACGCCGTCTTTCATCCGCGAGACGGCGTGGAAGTGCCATGGGGAGAATTCCGCGCAATGCGGCCCATTACGGGCTCCCTTAATTTGGAAGAACTTCCCCCCGAAGCGGTCATCGTCAAGAACGCCTGGGATCACGAACACTGCATCATCTGCAACACGTGCATTTGTGAAACCCATGGTCCTGAAGCGGCGGTTTCCAATGAGGATGACTGGGTTTGCAGAAAATGCTATGCGGAGTATGTGGTTCCCAAGAACATAGACTTTCATTGTTGGGACGACAGCACCAAATGAACCGGGGCATTGACGGTCTCTTTCAGACTTGGCCTGCAAGCGCCCGGGTGCAGTCGGGGCATTTCCGGAGGCCGTTGTTTCAGGACGCTTCCCGGTACAGCCAGATATCCGTTGAGATAGAACCGGCGCTCACAGACTGTTCGACACAGTTTGACGAGGGCGCAGCCCAGGAGAATTGATATGCCCGCGAGGCCAGTCTTGCAGATAACATTCGTTGAGACGAAGACGGGAAGAACGAAGGTCCGTGGAAGAATGTCGCGACCTCCAAAGGAGCTTGGAGAGGTGGGTCTGTTTGTCCCGCCGGTCTCTTTGATAGAGGCGCGGATGATGCGTTACGGGAAAAAATGTTGTCTGGCCACGTTGGCCGCGAGGGCAGGGGAAGGGACCAGTTTGCTTGAAATAGGCGGGAGATATGAGGTTCTGAACGGGTGGGACCTGGGAAAAGCAAGAATTGTCCTATCCGCAGACCACTCTTGGAAAGAGACGTCTTTCGAGCCCAGGGACGCCATCGTTGTCACCATTAATGGACAGAGGTGCGAGGTGCTCATAAAGAGAGGAATTGCCAGTTCGGAGCAGCGTTGCTCCAGCCTCGGCGTGGCTTGGTACCAGGTTCCTTCAGGAAAGAGGATTGACTTGGACCAGCTCCCCGAAAATGCAAAGGTCGTCAAAGGCGCATGGAATCATGAGCACTGCGCAATTTGCAGCCAGTGCATTTGCGAAATCTGCGGACCGGACGCGGC
>CAIXUF010000546.1 GCA_903922535.1 Candidatus Hydrogenedentota bacterium | reverse complement strand
GGCTATGCCTATCTGGGCAAGAGTGACTATGACGATGGACGCTACGATGACGCGTTCTCCAATCTGGAGCGCGCCGTGACGCTGGATCCTGTCCAGCCCGGGTACATTTGCTATGCCCTTGGGGATCTGTACCTTCACAGGGGGCGCTGTTCCGACGCGCTGCGCGTCCTGGAACAGGGTTTTTCCCGCGCGCCCTTTGACGGTGTGCTCGCCCTCAAGCTGGCGAACGCACATATCGACTGCGGTGATTTTGGGCGGGCGCTGGCGCTGACAACCGAACAGTTGAAACGCGAAGCGCAGAAATCGCCGACCCCCGGAATTGCCCAAGAAGTGGTCGATCCGGCTCTTGCCCCACTGCTCGAACTGGCCCGCACGATTTCCGATCACGCCGACTCTCCGGCGATTGCGGCCTTCCAGGAAACCATCCGCACGCGACCCGGCCTGGAGAGCGGCGGATATGTGCGGCTTGGTGTGGAAATTGCGCGGCGGGGCCAGGTGACTTTGGCCGCCGCCGTTCTGGATGAGGCGCTGGCCCACTTTCCGGCAGATCTCGTGGACTTGGTCCGTCTGCAGTGTGCTCTTGCCCGGAGAGACATGGACTTTGCCCCTCTGGCCAATCGCGCTCTTGAGCGCATCAAGGCGTTTCCCGAACGCATTTCGGCGCTGCACCAACTGCTTCCATCTTTGCAGCAACACGATGAGCTTAGTGGATTGCGCGATATTGCCCAGCGCATGGTTGACGCCTTCCCCAACGATTCACAAGGGTACGCCTATTTGGGCAGGTTTGAATTTGAGACCGAACTGTACGATGACGCCTTTCGCAATCTTCAGCGCGCCATGGCGCTGGATCCCGTCCAGCCCGCATTTGCCTGCTGCTCCCTTGCCTCTCTGTACGTCCGAATGGGGCGGTGTCCCGACGCGATCCGGGTGCTGGAAGGGTGCCTTAAGCGGGAGCCCCTTGACGGCGCGCTGGTGCTCAATCTGGCAAATACCCATATCGACTGCGGCGATGCAGCACGGGCATTGGCCCTTGTCACCGAACAACTGAAACGCGATACGGGGATCGATATCATCCCGCCAACCGCCGAAGTTGCCCCAGAAACGCTTGAGCCTGACCATGCAGCGCTGCTCGACTTGGCCCGCACCATTGCCGCTCACCCCGACTCCCCCGTTGTTGCAGCCTTCCAGGCAACCATGCGGACACGGGCCGGTTTGGAAGGCGGCGGATACTTGCGGCTTGGCGTGGACCTTGCGCGGCACGGCCAAGTGCCCCTGGCCACCGCCGCGCTGCATGAGGCGCTGGTCAAAGTGCCCTTCCACCTGGTGGATCTGACCCAATTGCAGGGTAGTCTTTCCAGCGATGCCGCGAAGTAGTTCTGAACCGCGCGGGCGGATCCGGTCCTCCCACGCCGGGGCATTTCCGGGAAAAGGCGGCACCTTTCCTTCCGGCCACTGCGGCAGAGGACAGTCCATTTCGGCCCGTTGCGGGTCATCCAGGTCGGAACCCGCCGGAAATCGCGGCGCAAGGGGAAGTGCGGCGCGTAACGCATTATCGTTCCCGTGCAGTTGCCGCAAGGATGCGGCTCGGCAATTCGGCGTGCTGCGGCCTCAGGGAAAATTGATCACGCCGTCGGTCTGGGCGGCCTTGGTGAGCATGTAAAAGGGCGAATCCGCGGACTGCGGGTACCGGGCCCACTCGACGTGCCCGTCCATGAACAGCACATTGGCCGCCAGCGGCAGATGGTTGCAGTTCTGGGGATCAGGCTTGCCGTTGTCCGTGCGGACCGTGTCCCACATGACGGGAATGGACGAGGTGGACTGGGTATTGGCGGCGGCGTTGTTGACGTCGGTGACCAGAAAGCGTTCCACTCCGTCGCGAAAACGGTAGACCGTGACCGTTTCGCCCGTGCTCGGCACATGCACCGCCGCGTCGTTGTTGCGCGAGGTGTAGTTGATGCACCGCTCCGGATCAAAGTTGTCCAGCAGATGCGCGAACGCGTTCATGTCCTCCGGTGTGGTCACACACCGCGGTTCCACCACGTAGCCCCAATAGACGTAGGAAAAATCCGATGTCTGGTAGTAGAACGTCTTCCCCTTGACCAGATTGGGCAGCGGATCATCGTTCCAGGTGGGATCCACCGGAAAGCGCAGACTTTCCCGATCCTGCCACATCAGATATTCGCTGTCGGACGGGCACAGGAGTGTCCTGTGGTCGGTCAGGTACTCGGGGTAAATGAGTGGCGAATCAAACGAGGACCAGCAGCTTCGGGTCGGCGAATAGGGGCGTTGGTAAGGCACGAAACGCAGCGGAAAATCCCCCCGGTTCTCCCCGGCGTACATGCGAAGCACCGTGCCCAACTGTTTCAGGTTGTTGGCGCACGACTTGTTCCGTGCCGCCTCCCGCGCCCGCGCGAGCGCCGGAAGCAGGATTGCCGTCAAAACGGCAATAATCCCAATGACAACCAGCAATTCGATCAGCGTAAACCCCGTGCCCTTGCGCATGATGCTCTCCGCTCCCGTCGTTGCCTGAGCAGTCCTGATTGGCGCTCCGCCATGCCATCGCGCTTACAGCGTGCAGTTAATATAGCACCGCAGCGGTTAGGGCGCCAGTTACTTTCCATCATGTTTTCAGTTACGGTACTCTCCGACGCTTAACCCAACTCTCCCAGGTTTAACCCGCTGGCTGGCTTCTCTTGCCACAACGCGGCCGCACCATGTTTACCAGTGGGCTGCCCTCCGAAACCCCTGTGAGTTTTTGCACACCTTCCCTCCTCTTGATATCGGGCGAACGCTGTTCTTTGCCGCACTTACCACGAATCGTCCCCAATTAGTGTCGTCTTTTTCACACCCCTTTTGTCTCCCCTTGCCTGGGAAGCGTGCTGAAACCATCACTTTTGCCACGTTTACGGTCATGGCAGAAAGTGGCATGGGCTTTGCTTCTAAGGGGCTTGGCATTTACTAATATACCTGATATAATCTCTTCGTGGATTACCCGCGAGGAGGTTATGCATGAAGACGTCGACCCTTGATAAGAATGGGGTTCCGGACAATGTGGTGGAGACCATCTCGTTGCTCGTGGCCCG
>CAIXUF010000545.1 GCA_903922535.1 Candidatus Hydrogenedentota bacterium | reverse complement strand
GGGAGGGGATGGGGGAGGGGTGCGTAACGGCTTGGCAGACGGGGGGTTGAAGGGCAAGGATTGGCGTGGGCCGCAGGCGCGGGACCGGCGCCGTGGGCGGTCCCGTCCGCGACCGGAAAGTATGCCACGCAGTCCCGTCCAAACCGCCTCTCGGCGGCATCATTTGTATGGAGACGCAGACAGGGTTATTCTCAACACAGGAGCGAGGCCATGAATGAGACGGATATTGTCCTGCTGGACAGTTGGATGCGTGAACGGGATGCGGAGGCGTTCCAGACGCTGGCCAAGCGGTATGCGGGGATGGTCTACGGGACCTGCAAACGCATTCTGGGCAATCCGACGGAGGCGGAAGATGCGGCCCAGGAATGCTTTGAAGTCCTTGCAACGACGCAGAAGCCTGTCGGGGAGTATCTGGCCCCCTGGTTGCACCGCGTGGCTTGCAACAAGTCCCTCACCCGGCTGCGCTCGGAGCACCGCCGCAAAGAGCGGGAAGAGCAGTTCGTGGCGGAACTGGAGGCGGGACGCGAGCCTGCCTGGAGCGACCTCTACAGATTTGTCGATGAGGCCATCGCCGAACTGCCGGATCAACTGCGCATTCCGGTGGTGGCCCATTTCCTGGACGATCAAACGCACGCCGCCATCGGCCAGGCGCTGGATGTCCCCCGAAGCACGATTACCCACCGCATCGACAACGGCATCGAACTGGTACGCAAGACACTCAAGAGCAAAGGCGTTACCATTGCGGGGCTGGCGCTGGCCGGGCTTATCAAGGCCAACGCGGCGGAGGCGGCCCCGTCCGCACTCCTTATGAATCTGGGCCGGCTCGCCCTGAGCGGGGCGCAGATCGCGCCGGTTTCCGCGGCGGCAGCGGCCGCGGCAAAGGTCTCCGCGGGATTCTGGACCGCCAAGACGGTCATTGCCGCCGTGATGGGTCTGGCCGTGCTTGCGGGCGGGACGGCCGGATATGTGACGATCACGAAAGTGTTCCCGTTTGGCAGTGTTATGGCGCCGCTGATCTCCCTGGAAAAAGCGGCGAAGAATACGCTGCCGGCGGGGGTGAAGAGGGGCGTTCCCCACCCCGGCGTTCCGGGAAAAGCGGCTGCCACGACAGAGAGTTTTCTGCCGGCCAAACTGCTCGGTTCCATCAGCGGCCGGGTGTGCGACGCGACCACGGGCCGCGGGATACCGTTCTCGACTGTCTGCGCGCTGGGCCCTTCGGGCGAAACGAAGGTCTATGCGTCCCTCACCGGCGAATACGCCATCAACGGCCTTATGCCGGGCCAGTACGGCCTTTGCGCGGACGCTCCCTTCGGCTATTTGAACGCGGGCGTGGCCAACGAAATGCGGGCGGACGTGCTGCCGGGTTCGCAGGTGACCCGTGTGGATTTCGAGCGCGCCAAGGCCGTGTCAATCTCGGGCACGGTGCGGGACCAGGCGGGCCGTCCGGTGGCGAATGCCTCCGTGAGCGCAACCGGGGCGGGTCCAAGGATCCCCGAATGCATCTCAGGAAAAGACGGTTCGTTCCGGCTCGCGAACGTGCAGGCGAACCAGAGGCATATCCGCATCAGCGCGGAAGCGAACGGCATGGTCTCATCGTATGCGAACCGCTACGCCATTGGCGCGGAGGACCTGGAGGGTGTCGCGGTGGTTCTCGCGCCGGGTGCCCGTGTTTCCGGGAAACTGGTAGACCGTGCGGGCAGACCCGTGGCGGGGATGGAAATGCTGGCATGGCCCAAGGACCCGTATGGCGGCCTGCCCCTGCCGAAGTCTGTCACAAGCGAGCAGGGCACTTTCGATTTCTTCCCCCTGACCGACGGCGGATACCATCTCTGCGTCAGCCCGCCCGGTTCGGAAACGCGCGACAACAACACACTGGATGAAGTGGAGCTGACCAGCGGCGAGGAACTGCGCGGCCTGGTGCTGGAGTACGATCTCAGCTCCGGGATGCGGATTGCCGGCCGGGTGACGGACGCCTCCGGGAAACCGCTGGAGCGGAAAAAGGTAGCCTGTTTCGGGCCCATTTCGGCGGCCGCAGTCACGGACAAGGACGGCCGTTATGAACTTGCCCGGCTTCCGGAAGGGCTCTACACGCTCTTCGCGAACGAGCGCATCGTGAAGAAGGGCTTCCTGCCGGACGGCAACGACGTTGACATTGTCCTGCCGGATGCCGGGAAGATTCTGTGCCGGATGGTGGACGAGGCAAGCGGGGCGCCGGTCAAGCGGTTCCAAGCGCAGGCCCTTCCCGCCGGCATGCCCCTCTACTCGGACCTCAACGGGCGAATGCCGCACGTGTACGACGCGGAAGGGCGCTGCTGGATGGACCTGGAGCCGGGCGATTATCAGATGTGCGTGCGCGCGCCCGGGTACCGCGCCGTGGCAAAGGACATGCATGTCGAGGCGGCAACGGACACGCCCGCGGAACAGGAAATCGCGCTGGAACCGATGCCCCCGCTGGAAATCCGCGCAACCGATCCGCAGGGCCATCCCATAAGCGGGGCAGGGGTGTATTTCGACACGCCGGATGTATCCAAAGAAGTTGCGCTGTGGGAAGCGGAACGTTTCGCGCCGTACCGTTCCCCGGTTGGCAAGACGGGGGAGGACGGCATTTTCCGTTCCGACTGGCCCGTGCTGGACGACGGTTTTGTTTATGTGCGCCATCCGGCCTACACGCCAGCGTCGGCGCCTCTGCGATTCGGGGAGCCCATTCAGATTTGTCTGCGGCCGGGCGGTGTGGTCCAGGGCACCGTGGAAGTGGACGGCATCACACCGGCGCAGGGCATTCGCGCGGGCCTGCGTTATCCGGACTGTCCGGAATTGGGGACGCTCTGGGGCACCACGGACGGCAACGGCGGATTCAGCATAGAACATGCACGTCCCGGCGATGCGGTGGTGTTTGCCAAGGTGGATTGGCGGATTTCGGACACCGGTTACAGCCGCCAGGAGGTGTCCCAGCCGGTCCGCGTTGCGGATTTGGGAACCACGGAGGTTGCGCTGCGGATCTCGGCCGGAGACTGCACACTGACGGGCGGGGTTCTTCTGGAGGGCAGGCCCTTTGGAGAATTCTCCGTCTTTGCGGCCGTGACCATGCCCGACGGCAGGGAGGTCCGCCGGAGCACCGATATCGATATAAACGGCAGCTTTGTTCTCGATGGTTTACCCGCCGGGGAAGGACTGGTTTCCATTGTTCCGCGCCGCTTCAATGCGGGCATTCCCCTCGAGCCCATGACGCCCATTCCGGTGAGTATCCCGCCCGGCCAGAACAACCATGTCGAGTTCGCGTTCACCGCCAACGAACTGCATTAGGCCGGCGGCGCGGGATGAAGTGCGACCTCACAGACAAACGCGCCGCCAAGTCGCCCCGGCAACGCGGGAAACACATGCCGCCGCCGCCGTGAAAAAATGTCCCTGATTCCCCCTTGACAGATCCTACAATCTGTAGTAGACTGTGGGTGTCCTACACGGCGTAGGACGGCAAAGGAGGCCGGCATGATGCGAAGAACGGGCGATGTGAGCGACGCTGAGATGGAGGTGCTGCAGACGCTGTGGAAGGAGGGGCCCGCGACGGTGCGCGAGGTGGGCGACCGGCTCGATCCCCAAAAGAGCCGATGGGCCTACACCACGATCCAGACGCTCCTCGGGCGTCTGGAGGCCAAGGGCTTTGTGAAGTCCGACAAGACGGGGGTTGCCCATGTCTTCCGCGCGGCCCGAACGCGCGAACACTTCTTGTCGGACCGGCTGCTGGAACTGGCGGACAAGGTCTGCGACGGCACAACGCTGCCGCTGGTGCTGGCCCTGGTCGAAAAACAGCAGTTCACCCCGGAAGAACTGGCCGCGTTTCGGCAGTTGCTGGACGAGGCCGAACAACCGCGTGGCAACAAAAAGAGCCGCCCCAACCGCTGAAAGGGTTCTTCCATGTTGACCGATATTGCCCTTCATGTGTCCCTGGTGGCGGTGTTGGCAATTGTGGTTGGTGTTGCGTGCCGGTGGGGCCGCTTTCGGCCGGCGATCTGCCATGCCTTGTGGCTGGTGGTGCTGTTCAAGCTGCTGCTGCCGCCTGTCATAGCGTGGCCGGTGTCGCTGCAAAGCCCGCCGCCGCCTCCCAAGGTCCAGCCCGCGGTCACCCAGACCGTCACGGTGGTGCGCGAGGTCCCCGCGCCTGCATGGGACATGCCAAAGGTGGTTCCGGTGCCGCGCGTAGTGGCCAGCCCTGCGCCGCCGCCGGTTCATAAGGCCCCGTCGCCCTTCACATGGCGTAATGCTTCGATCTTGCTGGCCATCGTCTGGGGCATTGGGTCCCTGTTGACGCTGGCCCTGCACCTGCACCGTATTCGCCGGTTCCGGTCGCTGGTCAAACAGGCCCGGCCCGCGCCGGACTGGCTGCGGCAATGGACCGACGAACTGGCCGCGACTTTTGGTGTGCGCGCTCCCGTGGTCATGGTTGCGCCGGGAATAGCTTCGGCCGTGGTCTGGAACCCGTGGCGGCCCAGGATTTTTGTTTCCGCCGACCTGCTGGACAGCGTCGGGCGCGACGGGTGGAAGGGCATCCTCGCGCATGAGTTGGCCCACCTGAAACGCCGCGACCTGTGGGTGGGCTGGCTGGAACTGGCCGCGTCCTGCCTGTGGTGGTGGAATCCCCTGCTGGCACCCGTGCGCCGCCGCCTGCACCTCTACACTGAACTCGCGTGCGACGCCTGGGTGCTGTGGGCGCTGCCCGAAAGCGGCAGCCACTACGCCGAGGTCCTCTACCGGATAGTCAGTTGCGAAACAGGCAGGCAAGAGTCCGTGCCCGCCTTTGGCATGGCCGCCGGACCGGCTGCCGCGTTCAAGACAAGACTTTCTCTGCTGCTGCAGGGCGGCGTGGCATGCCGCATGCCCGGCAGGGCCCTGGCCGCAATCATCGCGCTCCTGCTTGTGGCCCTGCCTTCACTGAGTACAGCCGCCAAGGCGCCGCCGCGCGCACGGGTGCTTCTCGCCCTGGACAACACAGCCGTCCCCGCCCCTTCCGCGCCGCCGCGCGCGACGGCTCCCGTCACCATCGAGAAAGTGCTGGATGCGCCCGGCTCGATTGAGTTCGACAATATCCACCTCATGGAGATTCTCAGTTTCATTGCCGACTCAAACGAACCACTCAACTTCTGCATAGACTGGCGCGTCGTTCAGATCCCCGGCAACATGGACACCGACGCCAATTCCCATGCCCGGGGCAGAAAGCCCGTGTATGTGACAGACGGCATGGTGCCCCATGCGGATATCCGCAATGTGGCCTGGCGCGAGGTTCTTGACAGGCTCCTAAGGCCGATGGGGCTCACCTACGTCGTGAAAGCCCATCACGTCTGGATATCCTCACCCGCCATGATCCAGGAGGACAGCGGACGTGCCAATCAAGAACCGCGCAATCCGAGCCCCGAATTGACAAAGGCGCTCGGCGCAGACTGTGGCATCGCATTTCAGGACATCCACGTTCGGGACTTTCTGGAGTACTTCTCGAAATCGCAGGATATTCCCATTGTAATCGACGACACTGCAGTCGCTCCCGCTCCCGGGAAATCGGGTGCCCCCGCTGTGACCGGCGACACTTCCCGCTGTGTGACCAACGGTTTTGTCGCCTGCGTGGAACTCAAGAACACGCCAGCCTTGGAGGTTCTGGAGGCGGTGCTCCGCCCGCTGGACCTCATCGCCGTCGTGGAAGACAAGTACGTGCGCGTCACGTCATACGATCGCGCATCAGGGGACAGGGCTGAGACGGCCACTCCTGCGGCATCTTCTGCTCCACCGCCCGGGGAAGTTTCAGACAGCGCTGTCGAGGCCGAGGAGTTGTTTGTTCTGGACGACAAGCCGTTTCTCGCGCACATTCGGATTCGCGGCGTCGAATCGTGGGTTTGTCCGGGCGTCAGACCCCGGGGCGGATATGGGTTAAAGGAATTCACGATGGACCCGCCCGGTGTTCTCCTGGTCAGGCAGGCAGACGGCGGCACGGTGCGCGTTCCGGCGCGCCAAGGGGCGGTTCGCGTCGAGCTTTCGGCCGCGTCCGACACGAACGGGCCCATACTGTTGCGCATCGAGGGCGCCGACAACAGACTAAGCGCCACGATTCAACCCGCCTTGCGCGAAGAGAAGCCCGTTTCCTGTCGCATTGGAGACATGTTTGGGTTTGGAGGATATATCGTCACGGAGATCGACGCGAAGGCTGGAACCATATTGCTCACCGACTGCAATGCAAAGGTGGCTTTCCGGCTCACGCTGTCGGGTGTCGTGCCGCGCCCGGAAATGCCGGCGGACTTGCGGGCAAGGCTCACCAAACAGAAGATGACTTGTACCATGGACACGGTAGACAGTCTTTTGTCGACGCTCTCCCTGGCCTCCGGTCTTTCTATTGTCGTTCAAGACACCCCATCATTTTCACCAGTCTCGGTGACCGATATGCATCCGCTGCAGCTCATGGAAAAAGTCGCTGAACAATCGGGCGGGAGTTTCTGCTTCATCGTGCGGCCCTATGGAATCTTGGTAACGAGCGTCGACAAGGCCCGGACCATCTCGGGAGCATCCATTCCTCCGAACGTTCCCTGTGTGACGACACCACGAGCCGGCGACTACAGCAAACGACCGAGGCTTTTTCCGGAGGCCATGGAGTCGGCTCTTGGACGCCAACCGCTGACCTTGAGCGGAAGGGGCGCCGAAATCAGACTCTCGTCGCTAGTCGAAATGCTGAGCATCGCATCGGAACTGACCTTTGCCATGGAGAAAGAGGTCCTGCTGAAGCCGTACGACTTTACGAACCTGTGGCCCCCGGACATCATGGCGGCCATTTCGGAAATGACGCAAGACCAAGTATGTTTCGTCTTCCGCGATTATGGAATCCTGGTGACATCGCGTGACACAGCCCTGAGACGTTCCGGGGCGTCAATCCCGGATCTGCCGCTGGAACAACTTGAGGAAACCCCGCCCCCGCGTTCACCCTTGCCGCAGGACGTGAAGAAACTCTTGACTAAAGATGATCCCTTGATTTTCAACTTCCGTCCCGAAGATGTGCAGTCTGGAGGCGGCAGCGAACTGGCGAAGTTATTCAGCCTGGCGTCCGGACTGCAACTAAAGATCGATACCAAGGTGTCGGAAGAGTCGCAGGCTGAAGGCCGCCCAGAGTACCCAAGGCCGTATTGTTTCATGATCAACGGGAACTGCCTCCAATTGATGCAGGCCGTCGTCGAGGCCTCGAACGGCGTTCTCTCCTTCGTCCTCGCCGCCCCGTCCGGCTTTACGCTGACGGACTTCGGGAGAGCACGCGCGCTCCCAGGGCCAGGTATCCAAGAAGTGCCACTCAGGCCGGTCACGTCGGAGAAACAGCTCACGCCTCCGGATAGCCCGCCATCCCCAGAAGCGACGCCCGCAACCACCATGGAGCAGGCGCAAATTACCCCCCCAATATACGCGCAAGAGCCGATAGCGGAATACCCGAACGCAGAGGGAGCCGGATTGCCCGGTGCGTCGAAGCCTGCCGGTGAGGAATTGCGCACACTTCATTTTCCCGCCGACCGTCCGGTGGGGACACTGTTGGATCTGGACAAACTGGCTGTGAAGCTCAAGGATGCGCTGTGGTGGCAGTGCCTTTATGGGGACGCCTGGGAAACTATCGCCACCGCCCAAGGTGATGTCAACATCCCTGGGAACACCCGGCTGGGCCTCGTGGTGGCCCCGGACGCATTCAAGGACCTGTCATTCCTCGGCGAGCTTCCTGGCGACAGCGTGGAGTTGCTCGCGTTTTCATCCGATGGCCCTGATGCGCCATCCGATGTCAAAGGTATGACTCACATCGCCCATCTCACGGGCTTGAAGGCGTTGTACGTCGAGAATCTCACTGTCCCGAAAGAAGACCTGCCGCTGCTCAAGGCGCTTTCGATGCTGGAGACGCTGGTTGTTTCTCCCAAGCCGTTCGATGCCACCGCCGCCGCCAGTATCGCCGAGATCCATTCCTTGAAAAGAGTGCGCATCGGGTTTTCGGACAGGCTAATAACGGGTGATGTCCTATTCCATCTCGCGAAGCTCACATCGCTGGAGGAGTTGGTCATCGGCGCGCGCTCACTTGAATCTGACGGATTGAAACATCTGGCCCAACCGCCATCCCTGCGAATGCTTCGCATAAACGCGGGGGATTTCGCCGGAGAAGGGCTTGCCCATCTTGCGGCATTCCCTGTTCTGCAAAGGTTGGAGTTCTACGACCTCACCGACCAGGGCATGAGTCAACTGCCCATAATCCCGCCGCTGAAGAAACTCGACGTTCAAGGCAAGCACGACGGTTTCCGCCCGGAATCGTTCGGGAACATGGCACGCATGGCGGGACTGGAAGCCCTGGTGATCACGGGCCGCTATTCGGACGATTGCATCGCGCAACTGAAACCCATGACGTCCTTGAAGTCACTGAGTCTTCGACCCTTAATGCAGGATAAGGCCGCCATTACGGACGCTGCGTTGGCGTATATAGGAACGATGGTGGCCATCGAGAAGCTGGACATTTCCACAGGCGATTTCACGGACGGTGGATTGGCGGCGCTGACAAATCTTCCAACACTGAGGCGCCTGAACATCCCCAATGCGGAATTCACCGACGCGGCGCTCGTTCATATTGGAAAGATGGCCCATCTCGAGGAACTTTGCCTTCGTGCCACCAACATTACGGATGAAGGACTCACGCACCTTGAGTCGCTTGCCGCGCTCAAAGGGCTCGGGTTCATATTCGGCAAGAAGATCACCGACGAAGGGATTGCCCGGCTTCGCGGCAAGTTGCCGTCCCTGAAAGAAGTCATCTTCGTTCCACCGCGCGGCGCACAAGTCACCCAACACGCCGAGACTCAGACTCCCGTAGCTGCTGCTGACGCTGAAGCTGCCTACAGGGAAGCGCAGAAATCATATGTGCACCAGGACTACAAGGCGGCACTGGAGCAATTCAGCAAGTACTTGGAACAGCATCCCGGTGCCGAGCAGGCTGGCGATGCGCAATTCTGGAAGGCAAAATGCCAGTTGAGCCTCGACAGGTATGCTGAGGCCGCGACGGAGTTCGAGAAGATCCTGCTGGACTACCCGACAAGCGCAAAAGCACCGTTTGCGATGCATGAGGAAGGTTTGTGCCGTGTTCGACAGGGCCAGACTCAACGCGCCATAGAACTGTTTCGCCAGACCGTGCGCGACTATCCATCCACACCCGCAGCCGACCAGGCCAAACAGGATTTGAAGCGACTCCAGCAGCCCGTTTAACAGATGCCAGCACGAACAAAGAGAGAAAGACTGAATCATGTATGACACAAACGAAAGCACGCCGTTTTCACCATCGTCCCCGCCGTCAGC
>CAIXUF010000544.1 GCA_903922535.1 Candidatus Hydrogenedentota bacterium | reverse complement strand
GGGCCGACGCAACTGGCGCGGCACGTGCGTCCGCACGGGACGTGCCAGGCAGCGCCGGAACCGCCTTCCGCAAGGGAGCGGGCCTCTAAGCCACGCGGCAGAAGCGAAGCGAACCGCGGGGCGCGTGTCATGGTAGACGAGCGCGTTCGGAGGGGACGGGCGGAACACGCGCAGCGCCGACGCGCCTCCCGGCGTAGTCGCCGGGTATGGCGCGGCGGTTAGCGGCGCGTGGGCCGAACGGCACCTCGGAGCGCGCGTGCCGTTGGAAGTTGTCAGGGACGGGCAGTTCGATGAAGGGACACGGTAGCGGAGCGAAGCGGCGGGCTGGACGGCGGGCACGGCGCGGCCCGTGGCTGGTGTATTCACCAGCACGGGGCGTGACGGGCACGACGCGCCAGCCGGCCGCGAGCGGAGCGGTCGGGAGTTGGGGCAGCAGTTCGGTAAGGACGGAGACCGCGGCGGGTCGCCGTTGGGGCGAAGCGACCGCCAAAGACAGTGACCGCCGTTGACTGCCGTTGGGGCAAAGCGACCGCCACGGACGGCGACCGCCGTTGACCGACGTTGGACATGGCGATCGCCATGGGTGGTGACCGCGGCAGGTGGATGTTCGTCACGGGGCAAATGTTGATTTTGTGACTTATGTGGAGGAAGTGACCGCGTTCAAGTCAGGGGTGAGTGGAAATCCGAAGGGGCGGCCGCAGGGTTCTTGTGGCGGGCGCATACGGGCGTTGTGGCGGGTGCGGTGGTGTCGGCGGTCGCTTGCTGGGATTGGATTCGGTGGACTGTCGTTGGTTCGGATTCGTTGCCGGCAGTTGAACCTGCCACTTCCATGAACTTGGCGGTGGCCCGCGCTACAAGGAGCGGACCTTGCATCAAGGTGGCTGACATATCGTACAGAGGAGAACGGGGGGACCGTTGCCAAGCCCGGACCTTGGCGGTCTGGCCGACGGCAACGGGGTGCATGAAACGCACCGTCAATTCAGCGGTCATAGCGACGATGCCTTGTGTGAAGAGACAGTTGACCATGGCAGCATCGAGCAACGAGGCCACGATGCCGCCATGGGCGACGCCGCGATAGCCCTGAAGATCCACGGATAGTCTGAGGGATGCGGTTACCGAACCGTCCTCGCAGGCCCGAAAAGGCACCTGCAAGCCACGGTTGTTTTGCGCACCGCAGAGTAGGCAGTGCGGGTGATGGCGCTCCTGGAGTGCGCGCATGCGGTCCTGGCGTCGTTCGGTGGTCACTGAGGTCGACCTCCGGGTAAGGATTGTGCGGACTTGAGCCGCGTGGGTGGTTATTGGTGGTGGCAGGTATGGCCGCCGCCATGGCCGGCGCATGCCCCCTTGTCGTCGATCTCCTCCAATTTGTTGTCCTTGAGCAGACGCACTGCGTCGGTCACCGTGCCTTCGGTGCAACGGTACACCTTCATGCCGGCGGCGCGCAGACCGAGTAATGCGCCCATGCCGATGCCGCCGACGATGATGGCGTCGGGTTTGGCGCCCGCAAGTGCCTTGAGGGGACTGCAGGCACCGTGGACATGGCCGTGATCCCGGTTTCCCACCGGTTCGATGGCCATAGTTTCGGAGTCCACGAGCGCAAAGACTGGGGCCGAGCCGAAATGCCCGTAGACGGGACTTTCGAGGCCGCGGTAATCAGCAACCGGGATGGCGATTTTCATGCTTCCTACTTTCCTTTGGGCGTAACTGGTTTTGCTGCTTCCTGGGGGGTGGCGGGGGCTGCGAACGCCTGGCCGCGCCGCCGGCGGGCGCCTGGGCCGAAGCCCGCGCCGCCACGACCCTGCGAGCCCTTGTTCTGACCGCAACCGCAGGGGCCGCGGCCCATGCCCCGGCCTCTTCCGACTGGTCCTGTTCCATCTCTTGCTGGCATTGTCTCTTCTTCTTTCATGACCACGGCACCACCTTCCACGCGAAGCGCCTTGCCGTGAATGAGGGCGTCCGCCACTTTCCGCCGCGCTTGCTCCACGATTCTGGAGAAAGTCGGGCGGGAAATCTTCATCTGTTCTGCGGCCTGTTCT
>CAIXUF010000543.1 GCA_903922535.1 Candidatus Hydrogenedentota bacterium | reverse complement strand
TTGAGTGCGGTGGTCATACCACCGCTTTTCTTCGCCGGGGCCATGCCCCGGCGGCGGAAGCATAGCTTCCGCAAAGGGAAAGCGGTGGTATGACCACCGCACTCAACAAAAGACAGGCTCCGCGGCCCGCGCGCTCGAAATGGAAGGTGCGCTCAAAAGGGGTGTACACTTGATTGGTTAACGAGAGGAGACGGGCTTATGTCCTCATGGCATCATGCGCCTCCGCACCATTTCGAGGCGGGGCACGTGTATTTTGCCACTGCGGGAACGCTGCACAAACAGCACCACTTTTCTCCTGACGGACACCGCGCCTATCTTCAGGAGCGGTTGCTTTGCGCATTGGAGGGAAACGGCTGGCTCGTGCAGGCGTGGGCGGTGCTTTCCAACCATTATCATTTTGTGGCGGAAGCGCCCGAAGGGGCCAAACCGACGGGACAGATGCTGCGCGATCTGCATTCCGAGACGGCCCGCGAAATCAACCGGCTCGACAACGCAGTTGGCCGCGAGGTGTGGTTTCAGTTTCGGGAAACGCCCCTTACCTACGAGAGAAGCTGGCTGGCCCGGTTGAATTATGTGAACCAAAATGCGGTGCATCATGGTGTCGTGCATGAGGCCACGCAATATCCCTATTGCTCGGCGGCATGGTTTCAGCAGGAGGCCAACCCGGGCTTCTATCGCGCCGTGACGATGATGAAGACAGATCGCATCAACGTGCAAGACGACTTTTGACGTTGAGTGCTGCGGCATTCCCCTTTTTTGAGTGCGGTGGTCATACCACCGCTTTTCTTCGCCGGGGCCATGCCCCGGCGGCGGAAGCGTGGCTTCTGCAAAGGGAAAGCGGTGGTATGACCACCGCACTCTTATGAAAATGTCCCATTATGGAACGGTTGTGTCCATGAATTAACCGCATTTTCTTGCTTTTGGTTGCGAGCGTGCTCGTTCCCGTGCTCAAAAAAGAAGAAGCTTCCTGTATCAAATCTTGGCCGGCGCGATGGTAAGATGGAACCTTGTGGCCTTGCTCAACCCAAAGGATCTCCCTCATGAGACGAATTGTGTGTTTGCTGCTGGCATTGTGCGCGGCGTCTGTCTGCGCTGCCGCCGCTGATAAGAACCCGGTCACCCTGTATGTCATCGGCGATTCGACGGCGGCGCCCAATGCGCCGGACAAGTATCCGCGCATGGGCTGGGCGCAGGTGTTACAGGACTGGTTTGACCCCGCCAAGGTGGTGGTGGAGGATAAGGCCAAGGGCGGGCGCAGTTCCAAGAGCTTCCTGGAGGAGGGTTCCTGGGCGGCGGTGCGTGAGGTGCTCAAGAAGGGCGACTATGTCTTCATCCAGTTCGGACACAATGATTCCAAGAAAGAGGAACCCGCGCGCTACGCCGACCCGGACACGACCTACCGGGAGTTCTTGAAGACCTATGTGGACGAAGCGCGCGCCCACGGCGCGATTCCGGTGATCATGACTCCCATCAACCGGAACCTATGGACCGAGGACGGCAAGCTCAAGGAGTTTGCCGGTGCCTATCCTCAGGCCGCACGGGAGGTGGCCAAAGAATTCAACGTTGCGCTGATCGACCTCAATGCGCTGACCAAGAACCTTATGGAGGCGTTGGGTCCGGACAAGGCCAAAGGGCTGTTCATGCGCCTGGAAAAGGGCGAGTCCCCGAATTTTGCCGACGGTGCCCAGGACAACACGCACCTGCAGGAAAAGGGCGCGCGCGAAGTCTGCCGCCTGGTTGTCGAAGACATCAAAGCGCAGAAACTGCCGTTGGACATTTTTGTCCGGGAAACTTCGCAGGCCACAAAGGTGCCCGCATTTCCGGGTGCCGAAGGGGCAGGAGCCGTGGCGCTGGGCGGACGCGGCGGACGTGTGATCGCGGTGACCAACCTGAACGACAGCGGGCCGGGCAGCCTGCGCGACGCCTGTGCCCAGGAAGGTCCGCGCACCGTGGTCTTCCGCGTTTCGGGACTTATCGACCTCAAGAAATCACTGGAGATCAAGCACGGTCGGATTACCGTTGCGGGCCAGACCGCGCCGGGCGACGGCGTCTGTTTGCGCGGCGCGGAACTGGGCGTGGAGGCCGACGACGTGGTCCTGCGCTATCTGCGTGTCCGGCCGGGCGATATTCTGGGCAAGGAATGGGATGGCATTTCCGTTTCCAACAGCCACCGGGTCGTGATCGATCATTGCTCCGCGTCCTGGTCCGTGGACGAAGCGCTGAGCGTGACAGGCACCAGCGACGCCATAACTGTGCAGTGGTGCCTCATCGCCGAGGCGCTGCGCAAATCGGTCCACCACAAAGGCGCGCACAGCATGGGCTCGCTGCTGCGTTCCGAGGACGGCACCTACTCCTTCCACCACTGCCTCTATGCGCACAACAGCACCCGCAACCCGCGTCCCGGCGACAATTATGACGGTTCGCCGGGTGTCCTGCTCGACTTCCGCAATAACGTAATCTATGACTGGGGCGGCATGTGCGGCTATGGCGTGGCGGAGCGCTTTCGCATGAACTACGTGGGCAACTTTCTGAAAGCGGGTCCCTCCACGGCGGAGTATGAGCGTCAGACCGCCTTTCATGTGGGCGGGCCGGGCAACCGCGTTTTTCTGTCGGGCAACGTACTGGAGGGTTTCTCTGACGCCGACATGGACAATCATCGCCTGATGGCCTGGCCCAAGGATCTGCCCGAGACAGACCGCGCCTCCGTCATCGTTCCTTCTGCGCATGAAGCGGCGTCTGTGGCCACCCAGCCGGTGCGCGATGCCTATGAGGCGGTATTAAACGGCGTGGGCGCAACACTGCCCAAACGAGACGCTGTCGATGCCCGTATCGTGGCGGAAGTCCGCAACGGCGGCGGACGCATAATCGATTCACAACGCGAAGTCGGCGGCTGGCCCGAGATTGCGCCCAGCCCCGCGCCCGAGGACAAGGACGGCGACGGTATGCCCGATGCATGGGAGACGGCGCACGGGCTGAACCCGGACGACCCGCAGGACGGCAACGCCGACGCAAACGGCGATGGATACACGAACCTTGAGAGGTGTCTGAACTCACTGGTGCAGAAGAATTGACTGCCGGAACCTGTCCAACGCCGTCTGCCCAACTGTGGTAGAATGCCGGTTCAAGAACAGCGAACAGGATTCTGATCATGACCCTAATGAAACGTATCATCTCCGGCAACTTTCTCGCTTCCGAAATAAAGCGCTACGTGCTTGCCGAGGCCGGAATTTTCTGGGGGCTCATCTTTATCGCGTGGCTCAGTTATCCCGCCGAGCACCATTATTCCATCATGAGTCACACCTTCAGCTTCCTGGGCACCTGGGACCCGCAGCACAATCCGCAGCACTGGTATTTCTTTTCCATGGCCATGGCGTTCT
>CAIXUF010000542.1 GCA_903922535.1 Candidatus Hydrogenedentota bacterium | reverse complement strand
GGGATCTGATGGCGTGGAGCTTTCTGCAGACGGGCAACCAGGGCTGGACCTTCAAGACCGCCCCGCACATGTGCCAGGAACTGGCCACCGTGCTCGCGCAGGGCGGGTCGGTGTTCATCTATGACACGCCGCGGCGCTCGGGCGGGCTCACGGAATGGCATCAGAACACGCTCGCCCAGGTGGCCCAGTTCTGCCGCAAGCGCCAGCAGTATTGCCACAGGACCCAGACCATCCCGCAGGTGGCCATCCTGCACAGCGAAAGTTCGTACTACCAGTTCAACGATCCGTTGTACAACTTCGGCAAGGCCAACCGCGCGATGGAGGGCGCACTGCACGCCGTGCTGGAAAACGGCTACAGCGCGGACATCCTCAACGAGGAAAGTCTCGCCGTGCATCTGGGAGAGTATCCGATGGTGGTGGTGCCCGAGGCGAAGAATGTGCCTGACAGCCTCAAGGCCGATCTCAAAGAGTATGTGATCCACGGCGGCAGGCTCATTCTAAGCGGCACCTTCGTGGCCGAACAGTACGGCGAACTTGCCGGTGTGGAAAAGCGTTCCGAAGAACCGCAGGGTGGCTGGCTGCCGGTGCAGGGTGAATCGGTCAACGCCTGCGGCCCGTTCCAGCCCACCAAGCCCACCGCGGCCGAAACGCTGGCCATGATGCTCTACGAGCGCGACCCGCAAACTAACCAGCGCGACTTCCCCGCCGCAACCCGCAACCGATTTGGCAACGGCACGGTGGTCGCCATTCACGGGGACCTCTTCGAATCCTATCTCGAATCCCACTATCCCGGCACGCGCCGCTTCATCGGCGACATGATAGGCGCGCTCGGCGGAGCCCCCCTGATCCATGTGGACGGCCCGTGGTGGATCGAAACGGCCGCGCGCAAGAAGGACGGCAGGACGCTCATCCAGTTCGTCAACCGCTCGACCGGCGGCTACCTCTCCCCCAGCCGCCACATGGTCGAGCAGGTTCCCGACGCCGGTTCCTTCACCGTCACTGTCCCGTCCGACAAGCCAAAGCGCTGCTACCTGGCCCCCGACGAGGCCGGTCTCGAATGGTCCTGGGACAACAACCTGCTGACCGTCAAGATCGGCGGCCTCCAGATTCACAACGTGCTGGTCATCGAGTAAACCCATGCGCGCTATTTCGGTTCTAGCCCTCACCGCACTGGTGCTCAGCCTTGCCGTGGGAACGCGCGCGGAGGAGACTGTTGCCGCGGCACCCATCACCATCGGCGAGAAAGGCGTGGTGCTGCGCGACGGCAAGCCCTACCGGGCCGTCGGTATCAATTATTTCAGCGCCTTCAGCCGCACCCTCGCCAAGGCGGACGACACCAGTTACGAGGCGGGCCTGGACGAACTGGTCAAACGGGGCATTCCGTTTATCCGCTTCATGGCATGCCCGTTCTGGCCAAAGGAATACGACCTTTACAAAAATGACCCGGACGCCTATTTCCGCCGCATGGACGCGTTTGTGAAGGCCGCGGAGCAGCGCAGGATCGGCGTGATTCCAAGCCTGTTCTGGTATGACGCGGCCGTGCCCGACGTGGTGGATGAGCCGCGCAGCGACTGGGGCGATCCAAACAGCAAGACCGTCGCGTTCATGCG
>CAIXUF010000541.1 GCA_903922535.1 Candidatus Hydrogenedentota bacterium | reverse complement strand
GCCGGACGGGCGAAAAGACACCGATGGCAGGTTGGTGTCGAGAAGATGAATTGCAGGGTCAGGAAAGGTCAGGCAGCAGCTGGCTTAATTTAATGCGATTGCCCTGTGTTTTTTTGTTTGGCAACCCGGGGACTGGCAACAGTGCGGGCTGCGGAGATCGGAGCCCCCCCTTTTGGAACAATCACGGTTCTTCTTGGATTACGCCCTGAGATTCCCATACACTGTCTATTCCGTTTGCAAACAGTTTTTTGGCGTGCCTGTATTCTTGCGGAAAGCAGAAGACAGGCGGAAGGAGAAGATGAGATGCTTGTATTTCAGACCTATATGAACGCATGGCCCTTGTGTCTGGGACTCATTGGTTTTCTCGCGGTCCTTTCGGGATTTGCCCATTTCGTCTGGCTTCCCCGGCGGGAATGCTCGGTGAACGCCCGCCCCCTTTTCTGGGCCACCCTGGTGTTCTGGGTTGTCTTTATGTCCATCGTCACCACGCTGATAGACTCACCCTACCTGCCCGTGTCACAGGAGGCGATCACATGGATGTTCATGATTTCGGCTTTCTTGGGGCTTCCGCTGTCCATGCCGCCGCTGGCGGTGGCTGTTTGGGCGCTGTTCGCCGCGGCGCGGCGTGAACGGGTGCGGGTTTCCACCCTGTGCCTGCTGTCGCTGGGGGCGTTTGCGCTTGGTGCGGTAACCTCCAACATGCACGACGTGCTCTGGTGTGGGATTATCACCCATGGCTACAGCCAACCCCATCCTGCCGGGGGCGACCTGGCCTTTTTCTATGCCGTGGCGCGGCTGTTCCCCGTTCCTGAAAAGATCTATGCCGACTATGCCACCTTTGGCGCGTGCATGATCATCATGGTGCTCGGCGAGCTTTCGGTTGCGGCGGTCTGTCTGCACCGGGTGTTCAAGATTGAGTCGGCGCGGACAGACTGAGCCGGCGGCGCTCAGCGGCGCCGCAGCCGCCGCGCTCCGAAGGCCGCCGCGGCGAGGCCGAGGGCGAAGAGCCCCGCGGATGATGCCACGGGCATGGGATTGACCGAGACGGGTGTCGCGGTGAAGATCACGTCGTTTTTGTCATTGACGCAGTCGTAGATGCCACCGTCGTCTTTTCCCAGAGGGCTGATGTGCAGTTCGCGCCAGTGGGTGCCGAAGACGGAGGACGTGTTCTCGAGGGGGGTGCCGTCCTTGCGCCAATGAAATCCGCCGGAAAGATCGACCGAGCCGGGGATGTCCAGAACAAGTTCGGCACCCTGGTCAAATGCGCCGCCGGTCGAATGCCCGGAGGTCTCGGCGCCGGGTTTCATGGTGGGGTCGAGCGCCGCCGCGATGTACAGGTCACGCCCGCCCAGCGGCATGAAATAGTCATATTCCTGCCGGTTGGTGAATCCGTCCCCATCGGCATCGCCTGCCGGCCCCAAGAGCGCACCCAGGGTGGTGTAGTTCGGTGTGGCAGGCACGGAGACTCCATGGGGCATGGGGATGAGCACGCCGATGGCCCCCATCAGCAAAATGGGAACAATCGTGGACTGTGAATCGCCGAGCGTCATGTAGCCTGCCAACAAAGTGTCCAGCCCCGGAACGGCCTGCGGTATGCGGCCGCCGGATCCTCCCAAATCAGACAGCATCTGTGTGATGTTATGCTGCCAGGCGTCTTGGACAAGGGCGTGGGTTGCGCCGCGGCTGGCGCTCAGGTTCAGGTTCGGATTGTTTATGCATTCATAGATGAGTCCCAACTCGCAGCCGTCCAGCATGTGATTGCCCACGATGCTGGGGGGATTCACGGTGACGGTGCCGCCGTTTGCGTCGCAGGCATCCGGCGAAAAGCGCTGACCGCCCAGCATCCAGTCGACCGGCGTGAAGGTGTCGTCCAGCGAACGCATCGCGCCGTCGAAGTCATCCGTGTCCGACAGGGCCGGGTCGGTGTGGGTCAGCGGGCCGTTGTGGTCGAATCCGCCGTTCCCAATGCCGGGGCCGCCCAGCGGCGTGAGGGACGCATCGACAATGGTGTCATCATCCAGAACCCGCAACTGCAGCGGGCCCGTGTCGCTGCCGAGACTGGCGGTGACCGTGTAGATCGCGCCCGAACCCGTGACGGACACGCCGCCGGCGGCTTTGGAGCCCGACGCGGTGAAGTCGGTGGGATCGACGCCGGTGACGGCTTTGCTGAACGTCACCCGGAATTGCTGTTGGGCGGCATTGGGGTCCTGTGTCAGCGGCAGTATTTCATACACTGCGGGGTAGGAAAGCCAGGTGGCGTAGAACTCGTCTATGCAGCGGTGCGCCAGCAGATCATAGCCCGCCATGGTCAGGTGCATGTCGTGGTCTATCAGCATCTCGTCCGGGGTGTTGTAGTTGGGATTGCCGCCGGGGAAGGGCACGTAGTTCTGCGCGACGCCGCCCGGGAAGGGCACCTGTGGACTTCTGGGTGCAATCCCCGCCAGGGGTATGCCGCAGTAGTACTGCATGAGCCCAAGGTTGTGAATGTAGACGGTGCGGGCCTTGTGTCCCCTTCCAAAGCGGTCCAGGCGCGTCTGCTCAAAGTGAACCCACACGGCATTGCTTTGCGGGATGGTGCTGTTGCCGCCCATATTATGGTCGCCGAAGTCATAGCCGCACACGGCCACCCGAAGGTTCGGGCGGATGGCGAGTATGTAATCGATCACGGCCTCCGTGTTGTCGTTGACCGCATTTATGAAAGCGTCCAGATCCGTGGACGACATGCTGGGGGTCCAGTTGCTGTCCATGACAAAATCATTGCCGCCCAGGCTCAAGTGCACCACGTCGATGGTGGGATGGTCAAGCAGGTCCTGCTTGACCCGTTCGAGATACTTGGGCGTGT
>CAIXUF010000540.1 GCA_903922535.1 Candidatus Hydrogenedentota bacterium | reverse complement strand
TATTGTTAAGGGCCATGCGCTTTCCGTCATCGGAGAAAGCGGCACTCATGGTGACGTTGTGCCGCCCCCGCGCCTTTTCCGAAGGGACGTACTGGCCCACCGTGCGATTTGTCTGCGCGTCATACAGGCAGGCCAGCATTTCGTCCGTTTGCAGGGCAAGATAGCGCCCGTCAGGCGAGATGGCCAGAACATTGCCTTGTCCCGAGCGCACCGGGATTTCACTGTCCAGTGTGTACAAGGCAAAAGAAGTGTTTCTCGGACGGCCAACATTGTCCTGCTTGATTTGGAAGCATGCGGCCGCATGGGTCAGCGCCTTATTGACCGTAAACCCGCCGTACACCGGCTTGGAACTGCGGCAGCGCCACTGGGCCAGCCTGCTTGTGCCGTCTTGGGAATAGATCCCATGAACCCAGAGCTGGTCTTCCTCCGTACTTGTGGTGGCCAGTTTGCGCGGCGTGTCAAGGTCAAAATAGAAATAGGAGGGGGCAATCCGCGACCCGTCGAGCACTTTGTGCGGCGCGCCGTCCAGGGCCAACTTCCACACGTAACGGTTGCTGGCACTGTCCTTCGAAAAGACCCATGCGGTGCCGTTCTCATCTTCATAGGGTGACTCGACGTCAAAGCGGTGTCCATCACCAGAGAGGCTCGACTGCACCGAACCCGTTTCCGCATCAAGGACGCGGGCCGTCTTGTGGTCCGAGGTGACGCAAAACAGCCGTTTGCCATCCTTCATCCAGGACGGGTACCGGCCTATGTCACCAAGGGCCTTAAACTCGTGCAGGGTTGTCCCAGTGCGCGCGTCACTGATCTTCAGTGTCCCTTGGTCGCCCTCGTCTCCGGTCCGTTCGGCCAACTGTCCCAGACTGGAGATTGAGGGCTGCGGCGAATCCCATGAACATGATTCTTCGCGACATGGGGTGACCGTGCCGGTTTCGAGGTCCATTACGTTCCATTTGCGTACCAGGCTTTTGTCGCCGCCGCCATCAAAGTCCACACACATGATGGAACTGCCCCCGGGAAGCCAGCCGCAGAAATTATTTATAAAGTGCAGTTTCCGCTGGGTGCGATCGGCCACACCATAGAGGATGCTGCCCCGTTCGCACACCTGGAAGATCCTGCTTTCGTCTGGTGACCATGCGGCGTTGCTCACCGCACCGCATTGCTTGTCGCGGCGCCACCAGGTCTCCCTGCCCGTCGCCGCGTCGAGAAGAAACACCCCCTGGTCCGACCAGCCCAGCACCTGCCGTTTTCCAAACCGCGCACCCTGACCGCCCCCGGCAGAAATGAGATACCGGTGCCAGCGCTGCTCGCCCGACGTGACGTCAAACGCATACACACCGCCGTTGTTGGCCGTCAGCAGCAGATTGTCCTTCTCCAGAAAGGCATACTGGTGAGGCGCGCCGCGAAACAGGCACTTCTCCGGCTCCGTTACCGTGTCCACCGCCTGGGCAACCACACAGTACTGTGCGGCGCAGCATAGAATTCCGATAACGGCCGATTTCACAAACAGCCGAATCATAACCAGCCTCTCCCAACGGGTGTGTTCTCGTCCCGCGAATCCCAAATCACAATGCCCAATTCCTGACTAATTATCCAAGCCTTTCCAGCGGTACAGGTTATCGTTACTGCTCACAATAACCGCCTTGCCGTCGTCGGTGGGAATGCCGTAGCCCCAACTGGTTTCCGGCAACTGATACCGGCGCAGCGGGACGCCGTCCGCCAGAGACCACAGCGTGGCCGGGGCGAAATTGTCCCAATTGCTGGCGAAGGCGAAGCCGCCGTTTGCGCTCAGCGTAATCTGGTTGTTGATGCGGCCGTCCGCGTTCCGCTTTTCGGGCAGTCCCGTGTGGATGGTTTGCAGAAGGCGGCCCGATTCCGCATCCCACACGCGGATGACCTGGCCTGCCGTGGACGCAATCACCCGGCTCCCCCCTTCCGCGAAGGCGATGTCGAGGCGGTTGTCATACTTGAACCGGTCCGTGACCATGCCGGCCCAGTCCTTGGCCATCGTGAAGAGGGTTCCAAAGAATCCGTATCCTTCGCTGTATGGAAACGCGAAGCGTTCCGTTTCCTCAAAAGTGTGCAGCAATACGCCCGTGTCCGCGTCGAACAGCCGCGCGCAGTTGTTTCCGCCGCAGAGAAGCCGTTTGCCGTCGGGAGAGAACAGAATGTCGGTCCCCCACAGCCGCTCGTCTTTCTTCAGGGACGTGGCCATGGTGCGCCGGGGGAAGTCCCCGGTCAGGTCGGTAACCTCGATGATTCTCGTGTTGTTCACCGCCACCCGTTTCCCGTCGTCCGAAAAGACGGCGCGCATATAAATCGTGTGGTCCCCCTCATCCTCCACGGTGTACAGGCCCAGCACACGGTCCTTCTCCGCGTCATACAGGCAGGACTCCTTGTCGTCGGTCTGCACGACCAGGCACTTTCCATCAGGCGAAATCGCCCGGACACCGCCCCGGCCCGTGCGCACGGGAACCTCCCGGTCCCGCACATTCAGGGTAAAGATCTCGTTGCGCACGTGGTTGTAGTCGTCCCCCTTGGGGCGGCAGGCGCAGGAGACATGGGTCAGCGCCTTGTTGGCCGTGAATCCGCCCCACTGCGGCCTGGGCAAGCGGCAGCACCACTCGGCCACCTTGCCCATGTTGTTCATGTCATACAGGGTATAGACGCAGAGCCGGTCCTCCTCTTCGTTCGTGGTGGCCAAGAGTCCCGGCCCGGATCTGCTGGGCCAGAAATGGGAAGGTGCCAGGTGCGCTCCGTCGAGCACGCGGCGAGGCTCTCCATCCTGCGCCATCTTGCAGGCATAGCGGTGGTTGGCCGTGTCCCTGGAGAAGACCCAAGCCGTGCCTGTGCGATCCTCAAAGGGATAACTGGCGGCAAAGCGTTGCCCGTCGCGGGACAGGGCAAACTGCACCGCGCCCGTTTCCGCATCAATCACGCGGCCCTCTTTCCGGTCCGACGTGACGCAGAAAAGCCGTTTCCCGTCCCTCAGCCAGTACAGGGTCTGGCTGAGCGCCCCAACATCGCTGAATTCGTGGAGCACGGTTCCGGTGCGTGCGTCCCGAGTCTTCAGTGTGCCGCCGCCCTTGTCATCTTCCGACCATTCGGCAAGCTGCCCCAGACTGGAGCAGGTTGGGGCGGGGTCATACCAGGAACCGGGTTCCTCACGGCACAACGTCATCCGGCCCGTGTCGATGTCCATGGTCTGCCATTTCCGGGTTGACTTGTCCCGGTTCCAGGATATGTCCGAGAACAGCATGGTCCGGCCATCCGGCAGCCAGCAGAGGAATTCGCGCAGCGCGGGCAACGCGCGCTGGCTGCGATCGGCCACGCCGTAGAGCACAATGCCCTGCCCGCACACCGCCAGGACGCGACTCTCATCCGGTGACAGGTGGGCGGAGCAAATGGTGCCGCACCCGGTGTTGCGCCGCCACCACAGCTCCTTGCCGGTTGCGGCATCCAGCAGAAACACGCCCTGCTCCGACCAGCACAGCACCTGGTGCTTCCCGAACTCTGCGCCCATAAACCCCCGGCGCGAGACCAGATAGCGATGCCACTGTTGCGCGCCTGTCGCGACATCGAACGCATACACGCCGCCGCCGTTGGCCATCAGCACCAGGTTGTCCTCCTGCAAGTATGCAAGCCGTCCGGGGGTGCCCAGGAAAAGACACTTCTCCGGCTCTGTCACCGTGACCACGCTCTCCTGGCCATGTGCGGCTGTGGCGGACAGCAGGACACAGCACAGCATTCCCAGTACAGCCGAATCCACAAACGACCGAGTCATGGAAAGCCGCTCCCAATGTTCTGTAATTGTGTTCTACTATTCCTAATTATCCAAGCCTTTCCATCGGTATAGGTTCATGTTGCTGCTCACAATGACCGACTTGCCCTCCTCGGTGGGCAGGGCAAAGCCCCAACTGCTTTCCGGCAGTTGGTAGCGGCGCAGCGGGGTGCCGTCCGCCACCGACCACAACACGGCCGGGGCGAAATTGTCCCCGTTGCTGGAAAAGGCAAAGCGGCCGTTGGTGCTGAGCGTGATCTTGTTATTGATGTAGCCCACACTGTTCCGTTTCTCGGGCAGTCCGGTATGGATGGTGTGCAGCAGGTGTCCTGACCCGGCATCCCACACGCGGATGACCTGGCCTGCCGTGAAGGTGACCACTTGGTTCCCTCCGTTCGCGAAGGCAGTTTCGATGCGGTTGTCATACTTGAACCTGTCCGTGACCATGCCCGCCCAGTCCCTGGCCATCGTGACGAGACCGTTCCAGAAACCGTTCCCCTGGGAATAGGGGAAGGCAAAGCGCTCCGTTTCCTCGAAGCTGTGCAGCAGGGCGCCCGAGGTCACGTCGAACAGCCGCGCGCCGTTGTTTCCGCCGCACAACAGCCGTGCGCCGTCGGGTGAAAAGCAGAGTCTGTCGCCGCGCCAAGTCCGGCCGTCTTTCTCCAGGGGCATGGCCATGCTGCGCCGGGGAAAGCCTTCGGACAGATCCGTCACTTCGATGGCCTTGGAGGTGTTTACCGCCACCCGTTTCCCGTCGTCAGAAAATGCGGCGGGCATGTAGCACGTGTAATCCGACTGAATCTCCGCGGTGTACAGGCTGAAGATGTGGTCATTCTCCGCGTCATAGAGGCAGGTTTCCTTGTCGTCCGTCTGCACCATTAGATACTTGCCGTCGGGCGAGATCGCCCGAACATCACCGCGGCCGGTGCGCACGGGCGTCTCCCGGTTCTGCACATGCAGGGTGAAAACATGATTTCGCGGGTGGGCCATGGTGTCCGGTGTGGCCCGGCAGGTGCAGGCGGCGTGGGTCAGCGCCTTGTTGGCCATGATCTCGTCCCAAAGCGGCTTGGGAAGCTGGCAGCGCCACTCGGCCAACTTGTTCATGCTGTCCGTGTCGTAGACGGAATAAACATACAGATGATCTTCCTCCTGGCAGGTGCTGCCCAGGCGTCCCGGACCGGAACTGCTGGGCCAGAAATAGGAAGGCGCAAGGCGTCCTCCGTCGAGCAGCTTGACCGGCGCTCCGTTCGGTGCCAGTTTCCATGCATGCCGGTCGTTGGCGTCGTCCTTCGAGAAGATCCATGCCGTGCCCGTCTGGTCTTCAAAGGGCGGGCAGGCGACAAAGCGCTGGTTGTCGCCGGAGAGGGCAAACTGGATCGCACCCGTTTCCGCGTCAATCACGCGGGCCTCTTTTCGGTCTGCCGTCAGGCAGATCAGCCGCCTCCCGTCCGTCAGCCAGTACAGGGTCTGGCTGAGC
>CAIXUF010000539.1 GCA_903922535.1 Candidatus Hydrogenedentota bacterium | reverse complement strand
CCTTGCCCTTGCGCACGATGGCGCCGACCGGGCAGATGTCCATCGCCTGCTGGGCGAGCTCGTCGCTCACCTCCCGCGAGGTTTCGGGGTCGAGATTGATGACCAGGGCGTCGCCGCGCTTGCCGAAGGCGAAGATGGTTTTGCCGTCCCGGTTGTGGATGCCGCGGATGCAGCGCTTGCAGAGGATGCAGCGGTGGTGGTCCTTGAGGAGCTTGGGATGCCACGCCTCCACGTCGCGCCGGGGGAACAGGTAGGGGAACTGGGGCACGGTCACCCGATAGCGGTAGGCCAGCGCCTGGAGTTCGCAGCTGCCGCTCCGTTCGCAGGAGGGGCAGAGATGGTTTCCTTCGGCGAACAGGATCTCGACCACCGATTTGCGGAAGCTCTCCAGCTCCGGCGTCGAGGTTCGCACCTTCATGTCCTCCACCACCCGGGTGGTGCAGGCGGTGACCGGCAGGTCATTGACCAGGACGGTGCAGATCCGGCAGGAGCCCTTGGGCGGGATGCCCGGATAATTGCAGAGGGTGGGGATGTAGACGCCGTTGGCCCGGGCGGCCTCGACCAGTTGGGTGCCGTCCTCGGCGAGGCAGTCCACGCCGTTGAGCTGAAATTTGATAAATGCGGCCATGGCCATCCTCCGCGGAATGTTTCCGGAACATTGAACCACCGTGGCATGGTTCAGATGATCCAAGTTCGGAGTTCCGCCTTCAGGCGGTGCCTTCGGGAGCGAACAGCCCCCACTAAAGTGGGAACTCCAAACCCGGATCTATTCGTTGTACAACTCCTTATAAAATTCTGCTGGTTTCAGCGATGACGGGGTCGGGCTTGACCGCCGCGTCGTAGTCCTGCACCGCCGCCGCCAGGTCGAAGGCCGGAGCGAAACGGTCGTCGCCGTTCTGGAGCAGCCGGTCGTACAGCGGCCGGAAATTTTTGATGGTGGTCAGGATCGGGTTCAGGGCGGTCTGGCCGAGACCGCAGCGGTTTTTTTTCATGATGGCGGTTCCCCAGTGCGTCAGGCGTTCGACATCCTCGGGCGTTCCCTTGCCGGCCACCAGGTTCTCCATCAACCGCTGCGCCATGGCGGTCAGGGCGCGGCAGGGCACGCACGACCCGCACGACTCATGGCGGAAGAAGCGGATGAAGTTCAGCACCACGTCCCGCAGCAGGTCCCGTTGCGCCCCGATGACGATGAGCGAACCGCCGGTGGCGAGGTCCTCGTAGGCTAGGACGCGGTTGAATTCGTCGGGGCCGATGCAGGCGCCCGAGGGGCCGCCCACCTGCACCGCCTGCACGTCCCTGGCCCCGACCATGGCGAGGATGTCGTTGACCGTGAATCCCCAGGCCACCTCGTAAATGCCGGGCTGGTCGCAGTCGCCGGACACGCAGAGCACCTTGGTGCCCTTTGACGCCGCCGTGCCCAGCGCGTTGTACCACGCCGCGCCCTTGCGGATGACCTGCACCACGGAACACAGCGTTTCGACATTGTTCACCACCGTCGGTTTCTGGAGATAGCCCCGCTCGACGGGGAACGGCGGCCGGTCGCGGGGTTCGCCGCGCTTGCCCTCGGCCGATTCAATGAGCGCCGACTCCTCGCCGCACACGTACGCCCCGGCGCCGAATTGGATTTTGATGTCGAAATTAAACCCGGCCTTGCCGCAGACGAACCCGCCCAGCAGGTTGTTGCCGCGCATGTCGGCCAGGACGCTTTCCAGATAGGCCCGCAGATAACGGTATTCGTTGCGGATGTAGAGGATGCCGTGCCTGGCGCCGACCGCATACCCCGCAATGGCCATGCCTTCAAAGACCAGTCCCGGCAGTTCGGTGAGAATGACGCGGTCCTTGAAGGTGCCCGGTTCCCCCTCGTCGGCGTTGCAGAAGATGTATTTGACCTCGCCCGGCGCCTTGTGCGCGAACTCCCATTTCATGCCGGTGGGGAAGCCGGCGCCGCCGCGCCCGCGCACGCTGGCCCCCTTCACCAGGGCGATGATCTCCCGCGAACTCATGGTCACCACCCGCCGGAGGGCCTCGCCGGGATGATAGTCGTCAAAGACCATCTCGCCCCGGCGCCGGATGTGGTTGCGCACGGTGGCGCGGACCAAGGGATGGGCGTTCTGTCCGTCGCCGAAGTCGGTGCCCTGAAGTTCGGCCACCGTTTTCCCCGCCTTCAACCCGGCCACCAGTTGCCGGGCTTTGGCGGGGGTCAGGCAGGGGAACACCACATCGTTGAGCAGCGCGGCCGGTTCCTGGTCGCTCATGCCGATGCATTCGGTGGGAAACAGCCCGATCAGGCCGTCGGCGGACACCTGTCCGAACCGGCAGCCGGCGGCCTCCTCAAAGGCGCGGGCGACCTCGGCGCGGCCATTGAAGTTCGCCACCACGCTGTCGTTCAGATAAAGGGTGAACCGGCCGCGCGGTTCCCGGGCAAAAAAGTGGTAGAAGGACACCGTCTGCACGACGTCCACCCGGGACATGTTCAGGCCGCGGGCGATCTGTGTGATGGCCGGGTCGGAGAGATGGCCCAGTTCCTGCTGGATGTCCAGCAGGATGTCCATGAGCCGTGTCTCGTCCCCGCCGTATTTTTGAATCACGGAACGGATGATCGTTTCCACGGCGTTCTCCCGTCAATGCGATTAACATTTCTCTCAGGTGACGGTTCAAAAGATTCAGGGGGCAATCAGGCCGGAACGTTATGTCGGGCCGCCAAGCGTGGTGCAACCACGCTCCTACAGGGGTGGCCGATGAGTTTCATGCGGTACGAGTACCAGACGTCTCCTTCCTGTAGGCACGGGCGTGTCGCCCGTGGTGGGACGCGCCAAGGTGCCAGCGGGAAATGACGGGCAATCCCCCATTGTACACGGTGGGGGTGAACGAAACTCTTCTTACTTCACCTCGGGGGAGCCGCTGATGTAATTCTCGAGGTTCTTGATGGTGAACTTCTGTTCCTCAATGATGCATTTGACGAGGTCGCCGATGGAGACGATGCCCGCCAGTTTGCCGTCCTCAAGCACGGGCAGATGCCGCAGCCGTTTGTCGGTCATCAACGCCATGCACTCCTCAATGGTGTGCGTCGGTTTCACCGTCGGCTCCGCGGGGGACATGATCTCCTTGACCGGCGTGTTCTTGGAAAACTTGCCCCGCAGAATCACCTTGCGCGCATAATCGCGCTCGGAAATGACGCCCACCAGGCGCTCGCCCGACACCACCGCCAGGGCGCCGATCTCCTTGTCGGCCATCAGCACCAAGGCCTCGTAGACCGACGCGGCAGGGGCGATGGTGTAAACCGTGGAACCCTTTGCCGCCAGCAGATCCTTGACTGTGTTCATGATGTCGCCTCCGTTGTTCGCGTCCACACAACCCGTTTGCATGAACTATTTGCCTATCGGCACCAATATCATGCCGCGCCGTTATTTACAAGTTTTTCCGTTTTGCGGATTCCACAGGCCGCTCCCGTGCAACAAACCACGACTGGGACAGCAGAGGCGGCCTGCGGAATCCGCAAAAGGTATAAAAAGGTTTGACGGAATGGGCGGGTTCGGGGCCGACAAAGATGGCGGAATAGCGGAGCCGACCATTTGCGCAATGGTGGGAGCGGGCATACATTGTGCAATCGTTTTAGTCGCGTGGCCGGTTTCGGGGCGGGGTGCAATGCAATGAGGGCGGCGGCGGCGCGGTTTTCCCAGATTGAAACCACCGAGTTGAGATGGATACACCATGGCGGGCGTCCAAAAACTAATCGTCCTGTCGGAACAGCTCCGCGGGCAAGTGTTCGAGCTCAAAGACGAGCTTTACACCATTGGTCGCTCGGAAAAGTGCACGATTTGCATTCCCGATCCGACGATCAGCGGCACCCATTGCAAGGTTGAGAAGGACGGGGACAGCAATTACCTGGTGGCCGACATGGGCAGCACCAACGGCACGCGGGTCAACGGCAACCGCGTCCAGTCTCAGCGCCTGACCAACAGCGACATCGTGCAGATTGGCGGGGTGGAACTGTTGTTTGAATCGCCCGAAAAATCCACCACCACCATGCTCGGCACCAAGACCGGCATCCTCCTGGATCAGACCAGTTCGGTGACCGCCACCCACATGAGCAACTTTTCCCCGTTCGGCTCGCGCTCCGACTTGCCCATGGCGGGCACGCCGACCAAGTCGAAGCTGGTGTTCAAGCTGATCATTGTCGTCCTAGCCATCGCAGCGGTTGCCATTCTGGTGGTCGTGCTTAACAAGATTTTGTGACGTGACAAGCACCGACCTGATGAAGCCAACACCGGACGACACTCCGCCTCCCGCCGCCCCGCCGCCGGACAGCCCGCCGCCCGCTCCCGCGGGCGCCCCGGACAAGCCGTCGCCGCCGGTTTGGCGCGGCCTGCCCAAGCCGCCCATCCAGACCCTGCTGTTCTGGTTGGTGCTGTTGTTTGCGTTGCCGCTGACCCTGTACTTCCTCAACCGTCAGAGCAGTGCCCAGCCGCAGGAACTCACCGCCTCCGAGTTCGAGCGGTACCTGGACACGGGCCGGGTCAATGAAGTGATTGTGGTCAAGGACCAGGCCACCGGCATCCGCACACTCACCGGCGTCTACCGGCCCGAGCGCAAGGGGGGCGACAGCGCCCAGCCCGAACCGGAACCGCGCCAGTTCCAGGTGGATGTGGTTTACACCGACCACCTGGACGACCTGCTGCGCCAGCATTGCGCCAACCGCAGCATCAAGACGGTCACCAACTTTTGGAGCAACGTCCTGCTGTCCGTGCTGCCGATTCTGCTGCTGGTGGGGCTGATGTACTTTCTGTTCTCGCGGCAGATGCGGAATGCGGGGAAGGGGGCGTTCCAGTTCGGCAAAAGCCGGGCGCGGCTGATGCAGCCGAACCAGGACAAGGTCACCTTCAAGGACGTGGCGGGCATTCAGGAAGCCAAGGAAGAAGTGCAGGAGATCATCGACTTCCTGCGCGAGCCGAAGAAGTTTGAGAAGCTGGGCGGCCGGATTCCCAAGGGCGTGCTGATGATCGGGCCGCCGGGCACCGGCAAGACCTTGCTGGCGCGCGCCATTGCCGGCGAGGCCGAGGTGCCGTTCTTTTCGATCAGCGGCTCGGATTTCGTCGAGATGTTTGTCGGCGTCGGCGCGAGCCGGGTGCGCGACATGTTCGAACAGGGAAAGAAATCGGCTCCGTGCATCATTTTCATCGATGAAATCGACGCGGTCGGGCGTCATCGCGGCCACGGCCTCGGCGGCGG
>CAIXUF010000538.1 GCA_903922535.1 Candidatus Hydrogenedentota bacterium | reverse complement strand
CGGCATGTGCACAGACCACAACCACCACCACCCCCACGGGGCTGTGCACCAACATCACCGACAGCCTGCAGGCGCGGTTCTGTTTCGTTCTGTCTTTCCTGACAGACGTGTTTGTGCCGCTCATCCAGCCTTTCGTGAATCTCAAGGCGGGCAGCACTGACACAACCACCTGAACCGTTCCGGGGACGACAGGTTCCTCATTTCGACCATGCAACCATCGGGGAAACGCCGCATGAGACGCATCAGACTTGTCACCAGGACGCCCGAGCAGGCCGCCAGCATTGCGCCGGAAGTGAAGCTCACCTTTGTTACCGAGGTGCTGACGGCGGCGATCCCGCTGTTCGCAAACAAAGATCCCCAGAATTCCATCAACACGACCACCACGACCACCACGTCCACAAGCACAGGCACCGCCCGCTAGGGTGGCAGCGTACCGTCCAGGTTATTGGCGGCGTGGGACTTGTTTCGCTCAAAAGAATGTGCTTTAATATGGCCGGTAATAACTCTTGACAAAACGGGAACAAGAGCATGAAACACATTAAGCCGATAACGACAACCAAAGCCGATGCCTTCACCGACTTCATGAACGCCGTTTGGCGTGCATGGCAGGACTTTCAGTACGCGAAAAAGAACGAGTTCGCGAAATAGCCTGAACAGCACCAAGGGCTTCCAACCGGGGCGCGCCTGCGCGTCTGCCCCGGTTTTTGTGTATCTGGCAGGAACCGCGGGACTATGATTGCATCCGAACATACGCTCATCCGCATGGCCGACCCGGATGACGCTGATTTTCTGCTTGAGGTTTACCGCACCGGGCCCCCCAAGGCCGCCCTGCTCGATCCAAGGCGTGAACCGGTGCTGCCCAACCGCGACGAACTGTCCGAAATGCTCGGTTCAAAGGATGCCGGCCGCAACCAGTTTTTCGCCATCGAGGACAGCGCCGGAAACGTGCGCGGTTTCTGCGGACTCCGGGGCGTCAGCATCGAGGCAGTGTTCTCCGAGGTCATGGTGTTGCTGATTGATCCGGCGGACCACGCCGGACCCGTCGGGCGCGAAACCGTCCAGTTCCTGCTTGACCGGGCGTTCGGCCGGATGCATCTGGACAAGGTGCTGGGCACCTGCCTGGACAGCGAGCCCGAACTGCGGGCGCTGCTGGCCGATTCGGGCTTTGTCAGCGGGGGCGTACAGCGGCAGATCCTGTATTCGGGCGGTGCCTGGCACGACATCGAAACTATGACGCGGCTCCGGTCCGTGCCGGGCCAGGGAGAATAATCCGCCATGCCCTACAAGACCGACGCCTGCATCCGCCGCGCCGAGCGCGACGACCTGGACACGGTGGTGGCGTGGATGGAGGAGCCCGACTTTCAGTATTTCCTCTACGGCGACCCGGCCCAGTCGCCCCGGCAGGTGCGCGAGCGGATTGTGCTGATGCTGGGGCGCGGCGTTGGCCACACCATGCCGGGCGGCGTGTACCTGCTCATCGACTCGCCCACCATGGGCCCCATCGGGCTGGTTTCCCTCCAAAACATCAGTTGGCGCAACCGTTCATGCAGTCTTGACCTCTACGTCGGCATGAAAAACCTGCGCAGCCGCACCGTCACGGCCATTGCCATATACCGGGCCCTGGAATACTGCTTCGACGAACTGAACCTGCACCGGGTGGGTGCCTACATCTACGCGTTCAACACCGCCTCCTGGCGCATATTCGAGTTCGCCGGGGCCAAGCGCGAACTGTCGCTGGCCGGGCACGTGCTGCGCGACGGCGAGTTGCATGATGTGTACGGCTACGGGCTGCTGCGCGAAGAGTTTGACGAAGTCCGCCGCGCCAAGCCGCGGGCGGCCGGGTTCTCCCTGCAGGAGATGATCAAGACCCTCGCCGGGGCCGAGCCGGAGGGCGGCGGGTGAAAACGGCTTTCCTGGCGTTCCTGCTGGCCTATGTGGGGTGGGCCGGGCTGGCGGTCCTGCGCCGCCGACCTCCGGAGGAACCGGGCCGGACAAGCCTCCCGGCGCTGCTCTTGCAGACGCCGCTGTTTCTGCTGGCATGTTGGTTTGCGTGGCACCATGGCGCCTTCACCCGCGCGCTGGTTTCGCCCCTGGCCGTGGTCCTGGGCCTGTTGCTGGGCCATCTTGTGTTCGCCTTTTCCCTGTTCATCACCCACCGGGTCTGGCGCGACACCTGGTCCCACGCCTGCGATCTGCGCGGGCTGAGCCGTTTTCTCATGGACAATCCGGTCATCACGATGCGCTTTTTCAGCGTGGCGGTGGTCGAGGAGATTATCTACCGCGCTGCAGCGCAGCCGCTGCTGTCGG
>CAIXUF010000537.1 GCA_903922535.1 Candidatus Hydrogenedentota bacterium | reverse complement strand
CCGCCGCCTCGCCTCCGTTGGTGGGCACCAGAATGCGCTTGATCATGCGTCGCCCCTCCTGTGCCGCCGTGAACCTTTGCGGATACCGCGGCAGTATCGGGTCTCTTACACTCTAACGCCTTTCGCGGCGAGTTCGCCGAAGGCACGGAGAATCGACAGGCCGTCGGTTTGGCTCTTTTCCGGGTGAAACTGCACGGCAAACAGGTTGCCGCGGCCCACCATGGCCGCAAACGGTTTTCCATATTCGCAACGCGCGAGGATGAGGTTGTCGTCCTCGGGCTGGGCGTAATAGCTGTGCACGAAATAGGCGTAGGGTGCGTCGCTCACGCCGCCCAGCAGCGGGTTGTCCCGGCCGGGTGCGGGGATAAGCTTGTTCCAGCCCATGTGCGGCACCTTGAGCCCCGTTTCGCGGGCTTCCGGGAACCGCACCACACGGCCCGCTATCAGGCCGAGTCCGGGGCTGTCGGGGCTTTCCTCACTGCCGTCGAACAGCAGTTGGAGCCCGACGCAAATGCCGAGGAAAGGACGGCCGCTCAACGCGGCCGCTTTCACCGGCTCCACCAGGCCCCGGTCGGCGAGGCCGTCATAGCAGTCGCCAAAGGCGCCCACGCCGGGCAACACCACGCCGTCGGCCTTCTCCAGCAGGCGGGGATCATCGGAAATCTCCGCCTCATATCCCACCCGGGCAAGCCCTTTCTGCACACTGCGCAGGTTGCCCAGTCCATAATCCACAATGACTATCATTTCTCAAGCATACCCTTGGTTGACGGCACCGACTGCACCCGCGGGTCAATGGTCAGGGCCTGGCGCAACGCGCGGCCCAGCGCCTTGAACATTGCCTCGATGCAGTGGTGAAGATTCTTTCCATAGCGCAGATTCACGTGGACTGTCATGCGGCTCTGCACGGAGAATGCGCGCAGGAACTCTTCGGCCAGTTCCGCGTCGAATTCGCCCAGCCGGGCCTTGGGCAGGTCGGCCGAGAACACGAGGAACGGCCTGCCGCTGAAATCGACGGTGACCTCCGCCAGTGCCTCGTCCATCGGAACGACCGCGTGGCCGTAGCGGGTCAGCCCTTTGGGCTCGCCCACGGCCTGGAGGAAGGCATTGCCCATACAGATGCCCACATCCTCCACGGTGTGGTGCGGGTCGATGTGCAAATCGCCCACGGCCTTCACTTCCAGGTCGAAGAGGCCGTGCCGCGCCACATGGTCAAGCATGTGATCAAAGAATCCCACGCCGGTGCCAATCTTTCCCGTGCCATCGCCGTCGAGATTTACGGTGACACTGATTCGGGTTTCTTTGGTCTCGCGTGAGATGTTGGCGGTGCGCATGTTCTTTCCTCGGGCGCCGGGGCGTTTTTAACGGCCTACCACCAGTCGGTCCGCAAGAAAGCGGGGAAGCTTCGCTTCAAGAACCCGCCTTGCGGCCTCTTCGACCGGGTACGCCACCCGGAGCAGTTCAAACGTGTTCGTGTCCGTGTCCAGCACACCAAACGAGGCGCGCGGGTCATCGTCGCGCGGTTGGCCCACCGAGCCGGGATTGATGAAAAACAGCTCTTTGTTTCCAAGATGAAACCTGCTTTCACAGTCCACATGATACGCGCCGTCCGTGGAGAGAATTGCCGGTGTGTGGGTATGACCCACGAAACACAGCCTGCAATTCTGCTCTTCAAGGAACATCGTGTGGGGAAGCACGTCTTCCCAGGAAAACAAGTAAGTGTTGTGGTTCTTCGGCGCGCCGTGAACCGCGACAAAGTCGCCAAAGTTGAGCGCGTCGGGCAGGCCGCGCAGCCATGCGAGCGAGTCGTCGTTGAGATGGTCGCGCGTCCAGATGGCCGCCGTCAGCGCAATGGGATTAAAGCCCCAGGGCTCTTCAAGTCCGCAGGCCACGGCATCGTGGTTGCCAAGGATCGTAAGGATGTCACGTTCGGCCAGGATCTCCACGCATTCATTCGGGCTGGCATTGTAGCCCACGGCATCGCCCAGGCACACAACTGTGTCCATCCCCAAGCCGTCTATGCGGGTCATTGTGGCCTTCAGCGCGTCGATGTTCGCATGAAGGTCGGAAATTATTGCGTAGCGCAAAAGCACCTCCAACTCGGCGATACCGCTCCTGTCAAGCCGCACCAAACACCGGCAACAAAGTACCGCACACGGCGTCCCACTACTTTGCGCCCGCCTCGTGACCGGGCCGTACACTCAACTGTTTTCCACGCTCTCGGGCGCGGAAAATAGCATTAATCGTATCCAAAAGAAACACGCCACCTTTCCTGTTCGGACCGGTGACGCGATATTTTGCCTCCTTTGGGGGGGGCGAATCAAGCAAAATCTATTGCCAATAAGCGAACTGCAAGGACTTGACAAAACGGCCAAAGTATATTATCATACCGTTAGAATACTAACAGTTAAATCATCGCCAGGCAGTGGGGGGTAGACTTGCCGCAAGGCTTGCTGTATAAATGGAGCGTGGTTTGGATTCAGGGCGGGCGCGAGAGTGCCTAAGGAGACAGCCATGGAAATTCTGTTACTGCTTATGGTCGTTGAACTGGTTGTGGTGGTCATGCTGCTGGCCAATTTAAAGAACAGCCTGCAGGACGACATGGCAACCATGCTTTCGGGGTGGAACCGCATGGAGGGTCTTCTGGAGAAGATTCTCACGCAGGGAGAGGGGCATAGCGGGCTGCCGCCCGTTTTGGAAAAAGAATCCGGGACAGCGGTGGCGGCGCCGACCGAAGTGCCGACT
>CAIXUF010000536.1 GCA_903922535.1 Candidatus Hydrogenedentota bacterium | reverse complement strand
TCACGCGCGATTTCGATTATCTTCGCGTCCGCATGCTTCGAGCCCGTGTCGCTGTACGAAAGATCATGCTCCCGGGGAACAGCGTCCGTGGAAACACGGTCCACCACGTTCGGAATTTCGGCGCTGGCCACCTGAAAGGCCTGGGCGCCTATCGACTGGTCATCGGGCCTCGTCAGCAACTCCGTCATGCTCCCCGGCCGCGACGACAAATCAGAACCGTTCCCGGCCTGCGGCTGTCCCTGGGGCTGTTCCCCCGGCGTATTCTCCGCCTTGTTTTCAGGCTCCCTTTTGACCTCCTCGGAACGGACGGGTATGTTCTTCAGTTCCACGTGGAAGGTTTCAAGCACTTTCGGCTTCGCCGCATCCGCATTGATCAGCAATATGTGCGGCGCAGCCATCAGCAAACACACATACAGCACCCCTGACACAAGAAACGACAGCGTCATCAGGCTGCGGCGGCTGAGCATGTCACCCGCCTCCCGCCGCGGGCGCGGCTGCGGCAGCCGGTGCCGCCCCGAGCCGGGCAAGTGCCTCACCCGCCTTGGCGGCCTGTTCAGCCTTCGGATAGTCCTTCACCAGCTCTTCATACGCGCCCCTGGCCTGACTTGCCCCGTTCACCTTTTCAAAACACTGCCCCGCGCGCCACAAAGACTCCGGCGACAACGTTTCATGCAGGAACAAAATCGCCACCCGCATGTAGTTTCGCGCGGCCCGTTCAAACTCTCCCCGCTTCTCATAAAGCTCACCCAGACGGAAACGCGCCTGCGCCGCCGTGTCCCCCGTGTTCGACTCGGACGCCGCCTCATACAGCGCGATGGCCTTGTCCGGATCGTTCTTCGCCTCAAGCAGCGCCCCCATGCGGTAGCGCGCCTCAACCGATTTCGCGCCGCTCGGCGACGCGTCAATGACCGCCTGGTACTTCTGCAGCGCCTCGTCGGCCTTGCCGGCCGACTCACTGCACTCCGCTATCTTGAACCGCACCTTGTCCGGGTACGGATACCCCGGAAGGCCCGCAAGCATGGCCTCAAAGATCTTCGAGGCCTTGTCCCATTGCTTCGCGTCAAAAAACCACTGCCCGCACCAGGTGTACACCTCTTCCGGCAGCGATGATTTCGGGAATTCCGTCACAATCTTCAGAAACAGGTCGGCGGCCTGGTCATAGTCCTTGCGCTCATAGCGCGCCAGCGCCAGTCCCAGCGTGGCGCGCCCGCCAAGCTCCGCATCCGGCTTCGCGTCCAGCGCGGCCTGGTATTCCTCCACGGCCTTGACCGCGTCCTTCTTTTCCCGCAACTGGAATTCGGCGATGCGGAAATGCGCCTCGGCCGCATACTTGCCTTGCGGAAACTTGGCCAAGAGTTTCTCAAAGGTCTCGGCGCTCTTTGCGCGGTCTTTCATGTTGTGGCAGGTCACCGCAAGACGGTACAGCGTGTCTTCCTCCACGGCAGGATCAAGCTGTTTGGACAGAATCGTCTCATACTTCGATATGGCCTGCGCAAAATCCTGCGTGCTGAACTGGGCATCCCCCGCGCGCAAAATGGCCTGCT
>CAIXUF010000535.1 GCA_903922535.1 Candidatus Hydrogenedentota bacterium | reverse complement strand
GGCGCAGGCGAACATGAAATCCTGCCAGACGCAGAGGCCGTATTCGTCGCAGAGGTCGTAAAAGGCGTCATTCTCATAGATGCCGCCACCCCAGCAGCGCAGCATGTTCATGTTGGCAACCGCCGCAGACTTGATGAGACGGGCATACTCGACGCGCGTCATGCGCGTGGCAAACGTATCCGCAGGGATCCAGTTGGCGCCCTTGGCGAAGAACGGAACGTTGTTGACGACAAACTGAAATGACTCGCCCCATTCGTCGGCATGGCGGTCCAGGCGCAGCGTGCGCAGGCCGATGCGGCGCGTGCCCTGGTCGATCGCCTCGCGGCCGCAACAGAGTTCCACGCTCACCTCGTAGAGCGGCTGTTCGCCCATGCCGTTGGGCCACCAGAGCTGCGGGTTTTTGACCGTCAGGGAGGCCCGGGCCGAGCCGTCCGCGAGTTTCACGCGGCTGCTGGCCACCACGCCGCCCTTGTAGCTGACCCGGACCAGCGCCTCCAGCGGCGCGGTCGCGCCGGACGCCTCCGTCGTCACGACAATGTCGAGGCCGACAGATCCGGCCCTGGCGTGGTTCTGGGCGATCTCGATGTCGGCGAGGCGGGCGGTGTCGAACATGACGATGCCGATGGAACGCCAGATGCCGGCTGTCACAAGCACGGGGCCCCAGTCCCAGCCGAAGTTGCACGGCTCCTTGCGGAGCCACGCGCGCCCCGCGGGTTCTCGCCCCGAAGCCCACCCCGGCATCTTGCGGACTGCATTCTTCCCCTCGACGTACCGGACGGCGGAATCGAAGCGGATGGAGATCTTGTTGCGGCCTGGCCGAAGCACGGAGCAAAGGTCGAACTCCCACGTGCGGTACATGTTGTCGGCGTGGCCGACTTCCTCGTCGTTGACGCAAATGGTGGCGAGGGTGTCCAGCCCCTCGCAGCGCAGGAGGACGCGATGGTCCGGGGGGATGGCATCCACCTCGAATGTCCGCTCGTAGATCCAGCCCGACTCGCCGATCCACTGCAAGCGCTCCTCGTTGTCGCGATAAAACGGATCCTCGATCTCGCCAGCAGCCAGCAGATCGGTATGCACGCAACCGGGAACCGTGGCGGGGATGCTCTTTTTCTGGTCGACACGACGCAGCGTCCAGGAACCAGACAAATCCAATCGTTTCATGTTACTCCGGAAAACAACCAGGGAAAAAGCCTCCGCGTTCACACGTACGGCAGGTGCGCCGTTCGGCCACGCGAGATCGCTTGTCCTGTGCGTGACTGGCGAGTATTGATAATAGCCCCTGCCGCGTCAAGCGGGCTTTTGCGCTGCTGTTGGGTGTAGGTCGCGAAAGTAGCGGCGGGAGGTGATTTTTCAAAAAAGCTATTGCACCGGCGACCGAAACGGCCTACAGTGTTGTATCACTTATGATACAAAGGAGACTCGCTATGGAACAACGTGAGGTTTTGATGCGACTTGGGGCTATTGGCGCGGCACGTCGGGGCCATATCAGCGAACAGTGGTTCGAATCGAAGGGCCGGGATGGAATCGTGCGCCGTACAGGGCCGTACTATGTCTGGCAACGGTTTCTGGATGGGCAGAAGATTTCGGTACGGATTCCACGTGAGGAAGCCACCCGGGCGCAGGAAGAGTTGCGGCGAGGGAAAGAGGCGACGGAGTTGATCCGTCGGTTCTGGACGAACGCGGAGGCAGCGACTGAGGCTTTAAAAAAAACGACTGGGAAGACGCCGCCGCGAGCGTCGGTGCGGAACTTGGGCAAGCGGTCACATTGATCGCGCAAAAGATTGCCGATGGGGATACGAACCTCGCGTGGGTCGAGGAGACGCTAAAGGCCGCCGCCTTGCGGGAAGCGGCGCGCTTGCTGGGCAAGTTTTACGCGGCTGTTGCACCGCGGCTTCTGGGCGTGGAACACCCGGCGGGATGTTGCGGGATTCGAACGCGAACGGTCCTTTCGACGCTCGGGACTTTCAAACTGCCTCGGGCGTATGTCGTGGACAAGAACGGCAAACATTCGTTTCCGCTCGATAATGCCTTGGGCCTGGTGGGTGGTTGCACACCAGCGGCATGCGGATTGATCACATGGGCTGGGGCGCAATCCGCCTCGTACGAATTGGCCGGTGAGGCACTTTGCAAACTCACAGGAATCCAAGTGCCCGGGCGTCGCGTGCAGCGCATGGTCAACCGGGTTGCCGCAGTTGAGGCGGCATGGGCGCAAGCCCGTCCCCGAGAAGATCATGTGGGCGGCATCCTGAACATCCAAACCGACATGACGGGCATTCCGATGCGCAAAGAGGATCTCGTTGGTGTCGCCGGCAAGAACGGGGACCCAAAGAAACGGCAGATCAAGGGTGGTATCGTCTTTCGACAGGAAGTCAACTCCGAGGGGGAGGTTCAACGTGTTCCTTGGTCGACAACGCGCGTGGTCTCTTTCGAGGACGTCGCCGCATTCTCGCAGACACTTTTTGCAGAGGCTGTCACGCGTGGTTATCACACAGCCGACAAGGTTGTCTTCACGGCCGATGGCGCAGAATGGATCTGGCGCATGGTGGAAGACCGATTCAGGGGCGTGGTTCAAATCGTGGACTTCTACCATGCGGCGGAACACCTTGGCATCCTTTGCCATCTGGCTGAATCAGACAAAGATAAGGCCGAGGCGATGTTCTCCCTGCGCCGCCGTCTGATGCGCGACTACGGCGCGGGATGTATCATTCGATACTTTGAGAACCTGGCGGTCGATCATCCCCAAAAGGCAGAGATCGAATCCGCTTTGCACTACTTCATCACCAACCGCAAACGTATGGACTACGGCAAATTCCGAGCCAGTGGCTACTTCATCGGGTCCGGAGCCATGGAAGGCACCTGCAAATCCCTTGTCAATCAGCGGACAGACTTGGCTGGACAGCGCTGGCACCCCTCCGGATCACTCAACGTCCTGCGCATCCGCGCTCTTGTCGCTGATAACCTCCACGACCAGTACTGGCAACAGCGTGCCGTGATCCACCGCCCGAAGGCCGCTTGAACTCGTGCTTCACCTCCCG
>CAIXUF010000534.1 GCA_903922535.1 Candidatus Hydrogenedentota bacterium | reverse complement strand
GAGTCCGTGCGCGCCTACGGGCGCGATGAACTCTGCGCGCTGCTGGAGGATGCCGGCCTGCGTGTGCTGCGGACCTTCGGCGCCTGCGACGGAAGCGCATTTGACGCCGACGCGCCCAGGCTCATACTGCTGGCCGCCAAGAGACGGGATGCATGAAGAATCTGTTTGAGGACTACATTGCGGGAAAACCGGAAGTTAGGGCGCTCTTCGGTCCGGAACCGGAATCGCTGACAACCCACGCCCCCGCAGGACGGCCCTGGGATGCGGCGCTCGCCGCAGCCTTGCGCGACCTCCAGCCCAAGCTGGGCATGGTGCGGGATTTTCGCGGGGACGAGCCGGTCATCATCACCGGCCAGCAGCCGGGCCTGTTCCTTGGCCCCATGTATACCCTCTACAAGGCCGTCACGGCCGTGGCGCTGGCGCGGCGCATGCGGGAACGGCACGGCACGGCCTGTGTGCCCGTGTTCTGGATCGCCTCGGAGGATCATGATTTCGAAGAGGTGCGCTGGTTCGCCTACATCGATTCGGACGGGCAGTTGGTCCGCGAGTTCTACACGCCCCGCGATGACCGGGGCGAACCCACGGACATTGCGGGGCTGCCCATGCACAAGGTGCCTGTCGGCCCCGAACTGTTCCGCTTTGTCGACCGACTGGTGGCGCATGGCACGGGCTCCGATCAAAGCGCAGAAGTCGCCGCGCTGTTGCGTGGCACGCTGGCCGAGGCAGCCTCAGTCTCGAACTGGTTTGCCCGGCTCATGGCCGCCCTTTTCAGGGACACCGATCTCATCATCTTCGCCCCGCACATGCGCACGGCCCGTGTCGCCGCGATACCGGTGCTGCGCCGTGAAATTGAAGCGCCGCTGGCCTCCACCGCGCTGCTCGAAAAAAGCGCGCACCGGCTGGAATCACTCGGCTACGCGCCGCCCATCCTCAAGGCGGCCAACGCCTGCAATTTCTTCCTCATGGTGAACGGACGGCGCAGGAAGGTGGTTTTCATAAAGGGGCGCTTCATGCTGCCCGAAGAGCACGGCCAGACCTTTGCGACGGAGGAAATGCTCGCGCTACTGGAAACCGCGCCAGAACGCTTCTCGCCCAATGTGGCGCTGCGGCCCGTCGTGCAGCAGACGCTGTTCCCCGCGGCGGCATGCGTGGCCGGACCCGGCGAAATCGCCTACTGGGCCCAGTTGAAGCCGGTTTTCGATCATCACGGCGTCACTATGCCGGTAATCTGGCCGCGTTCGCGCGCGGTCATGATCACCCCCAAGGAGCGACGAAGGCTGGCTGCCTGCAAACTCACCCTGAACGACCTGGCCCAGCCGGAGGACAGGCTCCTGAACCGTGTGTTGGACGCCGCCGCCCCAGAGCCCCTGTCAGGCGCGCTGGAATGCCGCCGCGCCGCGGTGGACAGCGAACTGGCCGCGCTGATACAGGAACTGGAGGCGACAGCCAAGCCAAACGCCGTCGCGCTCGCCGGGGAATTGAGGCGTCTGGCGGCGCGCGGATTTGAGCGCATCGGGAACAATCTGGTCCGGGGCGACGCCCGCCGGGTGGAGGAAACAAGGAAACGGTTGAACACCCTGCGCAACCGGCTGGCACCTCTGGGCAAGCCGCAGGAACGCGTGCTGTCCCCCTTCAACTACCTGCTGTCGCAGGGGCTTGGCTTTGTGGACAGGCTCCTGAACGAACTGGACCCCGAGGATTGGCGGATACGGGAGATTGAATGGTTATGAGCACTGAACATGCCGTGGACGTGCTGGCCGTGGGCGCCCACCCCGACGATGTCGAACTGGGCTGCGGCGGGCTCCTGCACAAACTGGCCCAGGCAGGGAAACGCGTGGCCATTCTGGACCTGACCCGCGGCGAGATGAGCACGCGCGGCACGCCTGAAGAGCGCAGCCTGGAGGCGGACGCCGCCGCGGCCGTGCTGGGTGTGGCCGAGCGTGTCAACGCGAACCTGCCCGACGGCGGCGTGGCAAACACCCCGGAACAGCGGCTCGCAGTGATAGGATTTATCCGCCGTTTTCGGCCGAAGCTCCTGCTGACCCTCATGACGCCCGATCGGCATCCCGATCACACCGCCGCCCATGCGCTGGTCTCCGACGCCAACTACTTGGCGGGGCTGGCCCGAATCGACACCGGCCGCTTCCCCCACCGCACGCCGCATCTGCTCTTCTTCAATCCCTACACCGACTTCGCCGGTTCGCCCGCCTTTGTGGCCGACATCTCCGCCAATTTCGAGGCGAAGCTCGCCTCGTTGCGCGCGCACGCCACGCAGTTTCACAACCCCGGTTCGCAGGAACCGGAAACCTTCATTTCCTCCAAGCTGTTTTGGGACGGCATAGAGGTGCGCGCACGCTACTGGGGCGCCCGCATCGGCGTCGTGTACGGCGAGCCGTTCCATGCCAACGGCCCCATGCCGCTGGACGGTCTGTCGGGACTGGGCTTATAGGGGCGCGCTCTCGCGGCCGGGGCGTTTGCAGGCGTGCGAATGCGCCCGCAGGCAGGAACAGCACGCGTGGTGTGTTTGCTCGGCAATCGGATGGTCCATTACACTTGGAATAACATGGCAGACGCGAAATCAGGCAGAAAAAAAGAGAAGGTGAATGCGCCCGTCAGGGAGGTGGCAGCTTCGGCCCCCCTCGGACAAAAGCGCATTGTGGCGGGCGTTTGCGCGGCCTTGGTGCTCGCGTGCATCGCCGTTTACGGCCAGACCCTCTCGCACGAGTTTGTGAATTACGATGACCCGTTCTACGTCACGGACAATATGAACGTGCAGGCGGGCCTGCACCTGAAATCCGTCGGCTGGGCGTTCGTCACGGACAAGGCCCTCTATTTTCACCCGCTGACCTGGATGTCGCACATGCTCGACTGCAGCCTGTACGGCCTGAATCCCTGGGGCCACCATCTCACCAGTCTTCTCTTTCACACCGCCGCCTCGGTCCTGCTGTTTTTGGCGCTCAGAATCTTGACAGGCGCGCTCTGGCCCAGCGCGGCCGTGGCCGCACTCTTCGCTGTGCATCCGCTTCATGTGGAATCGGTGGCGTGGATTGCCGAACGCAAGGATGTCCTCAGCGCGTTCTTCTGGATGCAGGCGCTGGGCGCATACGGCCTCTATGCCCGCCGGCGCGGTGCGGTGCGCTATGCCGCCGTGGTGGCGGCCTTTGTTTTGGGGCTGATGTCAAAGCCGATGGTGGTGACCCTGCCTTTCGTGCTGCTCCTGCTGGACTACTGGCCCCTCGACCGGGTGGATCGCACCGTCACCCTGGGTGCCATGGCGCAAAAGACGGCCCGGCTGACCGTGGAAAAGATTCCTTTGTTCTTGATAACCCTCGTCTCCTGCGCGAGCACCCTGATCATGCAGGTGGGCGGCAACAATCTGTCCTTCGGCGCGAAAGTTCCCTGGCTCGCGCGGTGCGCCAATGCCATGGTTGTCTACGTGCTGTATCTGGTGAAAACCGTGTGGCCTGCGGGTCTGGCGGCGTTTTATCCGCATCCCATCACGCGTCCGCTGTGGCAGGTGGCCGGAGCGGCCCTCATACTGGCCGCAATCACCCTGTTCTGTCTGCGCCACGCCCGTCGGCGCCCCTATCTGATCGTAGGGTGGTTGTGGTATTTGGGGACACTCGTGCCGGTCATCGAGCTGGTTCAGGCCGGCGAGTTCTCCCACGCGGACCGCTACACCTACCTTCCCCTAATCGGCGTGTTTATCATGGTCGCGTGGGGCGTGGCCGATCTGGCCGCGGCGTGGCGGGTGCCCGGGCGCGCCTTGGCCGCCGCCTCATGCGCCGCAATCGTTGTGCTGACCCTATGCGCGGGCGTTCAGACCGGCTACTGGCGCGACAGCAGGACACTTTTCAACCATGCGATTGCCGTTGGGCAGGAAAGCAGCCTTGCCTGCAACTGCCTCGGCCAGTTGGCCATGAAGCAGAAGCGCTATGATGACGCCAGGAAGTATCTGACAAGAGCGGTTGAACTCAAGCCCGATTATGTCGGCGCCCTTACCAACCTGGGCAAACTCGCCATGGACCAGGGACATTATGAGGACGCCAGGGCGTATGTCACCAGGGCGCTCGACCTGGATCCGGGTTATGTTGACGCAATAAACAACATGGGCGCAATCGCCCTGTGCCAGGGGCGTTATGATGAATCCAGTGCCCTTTTGACAAAGGTGCTAAGCCTGAGACCGGACCATCTGGACGCCCTTTACAACATGGGCGGACTTGCCATAGCCCAGAAGCGCAATGATGACGCCAAAATGTGGCTGACCAAGCTCCTGGACCTGAGGCCGGCTCATGTTGACGCCCTCATCAACCTGGCGGGGGTCGCCATCTTCCAGGGAAAATATGATGAGGCCATCCCCTCTCTGAAAAGGGCCATGGCTCTGGACCCGAAGAATATCGCCGCGCTGAACAATCTGGGCTTGTGCTACAAGAACAAGAAAGAGTACGAAACAGCCCAACGCTATCTCCGGGATTCCCTCGCATTGGATCCGCAAAACATCTATGCCATGAAGACCATGGGTGACCTGCTGGCGGAGATGGGGCGCAAGGAGGAGGCCGGCGGTTACCGCAAGAAGGCCGTCGAACTCAGCAAGGGCTCCAAAAAGGAATGATCAGCGACAGGACACACCCATGCAACAGGGAAACACACCGCCCATGAGAATTGGAATCACCTGCCAGTCTAGCACCGGGGGCAGCGGCATTCTCGCCACCGAACTGGGCATGGCGCTGGGAAGACGCGGCCATGAGGTCCATTTCGTCACCACCGAAACGCCGGTGCGGCTGGGGCGCTTCCAGGAGAACGTCTACAACCATTCCGTGGACATGATCACCTACCCCCTGTTTCGCCTGCCTCCCTACTCGTTGGCGCTGGCTTCAAAGATCAGCGAGGTGGCCGAGGAATTCGACATCCAGGTGTGGCACGCGCACTACGCCATTCCCAACGCGGTGGCCGCGCAGCTTGCCCGCGACATGCTGCCCAAAGAGAAGCGGTTTTCCCTCGTCACCACGCTGCACGGCACGGATATCACGCTGGTGGGCAGCCACCCGTCCTTCTACCGCGCCACGCGCTACGGCATGGAAAGCAGCAATGCCGTCACGTCCGTGTCCAACTGGCTCAGCGATGAGACGGAACGCGAATTCCACCTGACCCGGCCGGTGCAGACCATCTACAATTTCGTTGATTCGGAGGTGTTCAAGCCGCGCACGGTCAACCGCGCCGCGCTCGCCAGGGACGACGAAAGAATCGTCATGCACATCTCCAATTTCAGGCCGGTCAAGCGGGTGACCGACGTGGTTCGCGCCTTCCGAAAGATGCTCGATCAGGTCAACGCAAAACTGGTCATGCTCGGCGACGGACCCGAGCGCATCGGCGCGATGGGCGTCGCGCGCCAACTGGGCATCACCGCCCGTGTCACCTGCCTGGGCAACGTGGAGCATGTCGAGGAACTGCTGCCCGCGGCCGACCTCGTCTTTCAGCCGAGCGAGCACGAGAGTTTCGGCTTGGTGGCGTTGGAGGCCATGGCCTGCGGGGTGCCCGTGCTGGTCACCGCCAGCGGCGGCATCGTCGAGGTGGTCGAGCAGGGGGTCACCGGGCACCTGTGCGAGGTGGGGGACATCGACGCGATGGCGCGTTACGGCGTTGAGATCCTTTCCGACCCCCAGCGCGCCCGGGAGATGGGCCGGCGCGGACGCGAACACGCCATTAAAGAATTCTCGACCGAACGCATCGTGGGCGAATATGAGGCGCTTTACAGGGGCCTGATTCAGGAAAAGGGCAACTGACGCGAACCGGCCGCGCCTGAACGCCGCGGCGTCTTGCCGCGCACGCGCCGGATGGGCTACCATAATCCGAAACGATGCGCAGGCAAGCCACGGAGGATTTGTTCATGCTTGAATTGCAGGTCCTCGGCGTCACGCCCCCCGGCAGCGCCGAATATCCCACGGTCATCATGCGCCATGAGGACCGGGTCCTGTTCATCAGCATAGGCCCCTTCGAGGCAGCCGCCATCGCATGGGGGCTGAAACAGGACAAGCCCGCGCGGCCGATGACGCACGATCTCATCCTCAACATACTGGCGGGACTCCGCGGAGAGCTGAAGTCCGTGACCGTCTACAAGATCGAAAACGGCACTTTCTTCGCCTATCTGCTCGTGGAGCAGCGCGGCGCCGAGGACGGAATCGAACAGGTGCTCCGCATTGACACGCGCCCCAGTGACGGCATTGCCATTGCGGTGCGCGCCGGATGCCCCATCTACGTGGCCGAGGAGGTGCTGGACGAGGCGGGCCGGGATCTCAGTTCCCTTCAGTCCCAGACGGAGGACGGGGAAGACCCGGAGAATGAGTCGGAAGACGAGGGTGACGAGGAAGAGGACGAGGGGGGGGAGGACCGGCCGGATTTTGGGGAAGAAGAGTAGTGCTCCCCGTCGGGCGCGCCTTATGGGAACCGGCCCGCGCCGGAACCCCGCTGGAAAAGGACACGCTTGAGATTTGGCGCATGCCCGTTGACCCGGATGCGGAGGCAGGTGACATCACCCGGTTGGAGCCGGAAGAACAGGCGCGCGCGGAGCGCATGCAAAACCCCAACCGGCGGACACAGTACATTGCCGGTCATGTCCTTCTGAACAGGATTCGCGCGGCGCACGGCGCGCCGCTGTCCACAAGCCTCTCCCATTCAGGGGAATGGGTGCTTGCCGTCGCCGCCAGAGTCGGCCCGGTGGGGGTGGACGTGGAAATCCTGCGGGCGGATCGCCCCCTGGCACGGCTCTCACGCCGCTTCTTTGCCCCGGAGGAGCATGCCTGGCTGGCGCAGTCTCCCGAAGAGGAGCGCGTCCTCCTTTTCTACGGCCTGTGGACCGCCAAAGAGGCCCTGTTCAAGGTGCTGGGCCTGCCCGCGGGCGCGGCCCATTTCACCGCGCGCCGGGTCTTCGCGCCGGGGGACAATCCGGCCGTTCCGGGGTTTCCCATCGTGGAGGGATGCAGAGTGGGCTGGTTTTCCGCCGCTCCCGGATACATGGGGGCCTATGCGGCCCCCGCGGACCTTTCACAGGTGCGCCATCTTTACCCGGCATGATTTCCCATGCGTCGGTCTTGATGCGGTCCTTCAACTCCGGGCGCGAACCCCGGAGTGGGCCTTGTCCGCAATTCACCCCAACCCGGATTCGGGCCTCTTCTCAGTCGAAAAACGAGCGCAGGACAAGTCCGGCATAATCGGACAGGATGTTCCAGAAGTTGTGCCAATCGGCGGTGAGGCTCAGCGGGGCGAATGCGCCGATGGGGAGGGAGGCGGGGATGAATCCGCGGGTGTATTCGAGCATCCAGGTGTTCTCTTTCATCAAATACCCCTTGGCCTCGCCCCGTTTGAGAAGGGCGCAGTCACCCGGCATATACACGGTCTTTTCGAGCTGGCCTTCGAGATAGGTCCACATTTCCCCCGCAAACATGCAGTCGTAGACGTCCATTTGCGCGTAGCGCCCCGAAAACCCCTCGCTTCCGATGGGCGTTCCGAAAATCAGGACATATTCGTCGAGTGAGGCGTACAGAAGCGCCATCTGGCCGAGAGTTCCGCCCGTGTAATTGAAGACCCAGTGCAGGTCAGTCTTGATCTTGCCTGGATAACGCGTGTTGAGCTTGTCCACGATGGAGGTGATGGCCTGATCGCTCGGGAGTGCGGACACATCCTTTGCAATGGCTTGGATGTCACCGGGTTCGAAGACGTACCGCGGTGTGCAGCCCGCGGCCAACGCGAGGCACGCCAGGAGGAGCAGGCTGCCGAAGGCAGGCTTGAAGATCCGGGAAGCACGCTTCATCGCACGGGTTCCTTTCCCCAGGCTATGAACCGTCCGTTCCCTGCCGCAAGTTGCCCTGTCATGTCCGCAGCTTCATGCCCCGGACTTCAGGCCTGCCCGCGGCGGTGGGGAGGCCAGGCCAACGGTTCAGAGTTGAGGCGCCTTGCACTCCATTATGAAGACCCCTGCCGACGCTGTCAAGACTGTGAAAAAGAAGAATCGGGAGCGCGCATGTGGCGCCTCGGACGGGTCCCCTTTCCCAAGATCCCCAACCTTGTCAAAAAATCGTGAATCTCTTGAACGAGTCCCATCACCGTCCATCGCAGACCCCGCCTCCTGTTCTTCGCCGAACCGCCGCCACCCTGCCTGCTACGGTTTCGCCTCGACTTGGCTCGCCACCTGTGCGGCGGGTAGTCCGGGCGCATCCAGCGCGGGGCGCCGGAAGAAAAAGAACCAGCCGCTTTCGGCTCCGCATACAAGGTCGGGCTTCCCTGTCCCGTACCAATCCACTGCGGCAAAGCTGTGTTCATGGGCGCACAGGGTGATCTGTTTTCCCCGGCATTTCAGGCGCACCGGCTCCTTGAACCTCGGTTCCGCGTTGGTCCCCGCATTCTCGAAGAGGGCGGGACCGCCCTCTCCAAACCCGCCCACCTGGCAAAGGAGATCCCAGTCGCCGTCGCCGTCCCAATCGCACACCTCGGGGTTTCCCGCATTGAACGGTTGTCCCGCCTCATTGAGCAGCGGCTGACCGGGACGAAGTTGGAGCCTGCCGTCCTCACGATAGCGTTCGAACAGGCACAACTGCCCGTCCTTGTTCGCGGTCACAAGATCCATCAGGCCGTCGCCGTTCCAGTCTACCACGGACGGCTGGCAGCGCCAGGCGAAGGCGTTTTCGTCGTCTCCCACGCGGACCACCTCGCCCCGCGTGAAGACCGGCGCGGCGCGCGTCCCCACGTTCTCAAACCAGAGCAGCCGGTTTGTGTTGTTGCCCGCGATGAGGTCCAAATCCCCGTCCCCGTCCCAGTCGGCATAGCGCGGTTTGCTCTGGCCGAGGTAGTATTCCGGATTGCCGTCCTGGACAAACTGCCACCGCATGATGCGCATCGGCTCGCCGTTTGCCTGCACCTGTTCGGCGGCGGCGAACACGGGGTACTCGTTCGTGCCGGTGTTCCTGATAAGCCAGACGAAGCCAAACTCGTCACCCGAGAGGAGGTCCCAGGTCCCGTTGCCTTCCCAGTCCACCGCGTCCACTCCGCCAAAACCCTGCACGGCGCAGCGGCCGTTGCGCTGCATCAGGAAGCCCCGATCCTCGTAACCGGGCATCTGGCCCGGCAACTCCTGTCCGGTAAACTCGCGGTATTTCACCCGGTAGCCGTCCTCCGCAAGAAGCCCGTGATAGGCGGCATTGTCCACTTGCAGAAGGGCATAGGCGCTCGTGTTCTGGCCGTTGGGAATCAGCCTGGCCTTGCCGTAGACGGGGGCTTCCCCCTTCGGCGCAGTGTTGGGCCACCAGACGTATTGGGGAATGGACGGAATCCGATCGAGCGGCTGGTTGTTCCCCACAAGGTCCAGCGTGCCGTTGCGGTCCACATCGCAGAACCCCGTCACAACGCAGCCCTCCGTCCAGATCTCGCCGTCGCGCAGCACCGGCTCTTCCCTGTCAAAAACGGGCGGCTGGCCCGGACCGGCGTTGTTGATCCTGCGGTACAGCGCGCCCTTGATGAAATTGCGCGCCGGCGGACCTTCATACACATAATGCACGCTGGAGAACATATAGAAGGCGTCGCTGACGCCGTTGCCGTCGTGGTCGAGGATGCCAACCAGAAAGCGGTAGGGTTCCCCCTTGACCGACAGATCCGGTATGTCGCAGAGTTTGGTGAAGACGGGCGCGCCCATCGGCGTGACGCCGCCGGTGTTCCGGTACACCGTCCCCGAAGTCACCAAGTCAAGCCGTCCGTCGCCGTCCCAATCATAAAGCGCGCAGCCGCTGTAATGGTCGTCGAGGGGTTTGCCGTCGGCGCAAAGCCGCACGAAATCCGCATACACCGGATGCGCATTGCTGCCCACGTTGCGCCAGAACCAGACTGTGAACCACGGCTGTCCCCACGTGCTGCTCCACGATGTCGGCCGGACAAGATCCACCTTTCCGTCGCCGTCGAGATCGGCCGAAAGGGGCACGCCCGCCTCCATGCACTGCAGGGGGTCCACCCCGTCGGGGCGGTTGTACCGGAAATTGTCGCCGATGCCCACAGGGGGGATGTACTCCGGCGGCGGCCAGGGACCGTGCTCCTGAACATCAAAGTAGACGCGGTAGTGCAACTGTCCCGGCAGCGCGATCACCCATGAAACGGGCCCCGTGGTCTTCCAGGAAAAGTCCTCCGACATCAGATGGGGCAAAACAGTCTCCGTCCCGTCCTCCTCCACCCGGGCCACCCGAACGGACCACGGGGCGAATGTTCCCCCCGCCCCGGCCGAACGGAGCAGCGCCGCGAAATCCATCTCCACGGAAAACGGCGTGCGCGGAGACGGCACGGCCTCAGGGGCGACCTGGACCTCCGCCCGCCATGACGCTTCGCAGGTCCAGCCGTCGGCCGCGTTGACCTGCGGCCCGGCCAAGGCTGCAACACACGTGATCAGCATGGTCCATCGACTGCGCATCTTGGCGCCTCCCGGCAGGTTCATCGCCCACAGTACCTTTGCAGCTTCGAAAGCGGAAGTGAAGCACTCCATGGGTTCACTATGACGGTCTCCAACCATACTGTCAAGAGAGCCGGAGCGAAAACAAGAGAGGACTGGCCGGCCTTCTCCGCACCGCGCTTCCCTTTATTCTCCGAATCGCCGCCAAAAACGGTTTGCCAAAGCGGGCCGATTCACCCGTAGGCCGCCGTCCCCGGCCAATCGTCCCACTGCATCGTCTGGAAGTGACGCTCGCATGTTTCTTCCGTCAACGCATGCTCCGACAGTCCCAGCCTGCATTGGAGGTGGAACGGGTTCTCAGGCGTCACGGCGGCCTCGACAAAAGCCCCCAGTTTTCCGTAAGCGCGCGCGGAGTACACCGGTGGGGCCTCCAATTCGGGGCGTGTCATGAAGACGAGCCAGCGGGTGCGCGCCTGCACGGCAAAGCGGCACAAAACCCACCATGCGCCCATCACACAATCATCGCGCCCCCAGGTCGCGGCATGCGGAATCGCGAACCGCGTGGACCAGGGATGGCGGCACACCTCGTTTGCCAGACGAACATGCAATCCGGCGTGATGCGGGTCTCCCTGGAGATGAACCGGTCCCCGGACACACGCCAGCGTGGTCTGGACATCAACCCACCGAATGCCGTCTGTGTCCGGCAAGACGCAAAACCGCCGGGTTTCATTAAGAAACGCCGTCCCCGCCGCGTCGCACCATTCGATGCCTACGGCCTGCGCCAACGGTCCGGAAGCGGATTCGATCTGCACCACTCCGTCCGGCAGCGCCCGCTGTGAGCAGCCTTTCATGTGCCACGTGTCCAGCACGGCCCCGCCGAGGCGGGTCTTGCGCCAACCCACGCAAATGCCCCGCTGGTGCGAGTCAAACCCGCCAACGCCTTTGGTAATCGGCCTGTCTTCGCGAAAGCCATAGAGATGCGTGAACACCTTGTGCGTCGCCGCATGCCGGGCTGCGTCATAAGGCGTCACCACCGTTGCCAGGCGCGGACGACCGTTCGACGGCAGGGCCACTGCCCGCTCACCTGCCGGCGCTGCCGGATCCCCAAGAAGTCCGCGAACGACGCCGAAGGCCGTGACCGCAAGCTTGCGCACCATGGGAGGGTTCTCCGAATCATTTGCCTGTGAAAAGCCGGTTGGCGCGTGCGGTTCCGCTCACTGCGTCAACCGTGCCGGGTGTTCCGGCAGGAACAGGCGGAAGTCTATCAGATCGCCCGGGCCGGCATTAAACGCTGCCCGCGGTGAATCCGAAGGTCCGCGGCACGGGTCCATATGTTCCCGGCCGAAACACAACACCGAGAAAGGACGGTCGTTTTCATGGAGTCCCCAACAAACAACCGCGGCGTCAAGTCAGGCTTTCCTCTCGGACGACGGGGTGCCTTCATTCTCGTCCTTGTCTTTCTCGGGGGCGTGCTGTCCCTGCTTGGCCCCCTCGGTCGTTATCTGGCCGCATCGCGCGGCGTTGCGGTGCCGGTCGCACCCGGGCCTTTGTATCCGTTCCGGGATGACGGCGCGCGCTCGTCCCTGCGAACCACCAGCCCGAGTTCACGCGGGAAGGCGGCCCTGGAGGCGGATGCTCAAAAACCCCTGTCTTGTGTCGAACACGGAAGAAGGGTGCTTCATGCGCGTGTGGCGCTGTCGAAGTTGTTCATGGGAAGGGACGTGGAGGAGGTCAACCGAAGCCTGTGCGCCATGAAACCCTGGGGCAGCAGCGGAACCACATGGGCGCTGAACCCCTTCGGCGACTATGATTTCGCCGAGATTGACTTCGTCGCCCTGCTGTACACGTTTCGCGGCCAGCCCGGCAAACTCTATCCGGAAACGGCCCGCCATGTCGTGGACACGTTGCTCATCGAGAATGGAAACACCCCTGATCCAAAGGCGCCGCGCACCTTCGGCGCCGTGATGGACACAGAGAACCATGTCTTAATGCGGGAATCCACCCGCTACCTCAAGAACCAGTGGTGTTTTGAACAGGGAACGCCGGAGGAAAGGGGCAATCCGGCATTCGACAACGAGCGCAATGGCCTGGGCGTCTGGATGCTGGAACACCTCGCACAGATTCGGACCGCCGGCTTCTACGAGTTCAACTCAATTCCCTACCTGAGTTTCACGATGCGGGCACTGCTTAATCTTGACGCCTTCGCGTCGAACCGCGAAGTCGCCCTGGGCGCGCGCCACCTGATCGATGTGATGAACTGGCAGTACGCACTGGGCAGCCTCGATCTTCGCCGATGCGTGCCGTTCAGGCGGCAGGCCTACCGGGCCGCATACACCGGGCTTCAGCAGGACATGCACACCCCGTTCATGATGCTGTGGACAAACGCCCCCGCGGAGCCTTCCATCAACATCCGCGAGGAGGTCATTGCCGAAGTTCTCCCCTATCGCCTGCCCAAGGCGGTTCAGGAATGGGCGCTGGAGAAGCCGCGGTCCTATTTTGTGAAATTTGGCCATGGCCCCGGCGCGTGCCCCGAGATATTCAGCGGCGGCCCAAACTATCTCATCAGTGCGGGCGGTGCCGGCCGCGGGTGGAAATCCATGGTGGCGGCCCGTCCCACCTCGCTCCTGCTGCGCGACGGCGCAAAGGATTTGGACGGCTGTTTTTACCTCACCGGCCGGGGCGGATTCACCGCCTGGAACAACACGGGTGTGTGCGGCAGATTTGCATGTGTCAACGGCGGGGCGCACATCCCGGAACACGCGCGGAAGGCTTTCTCAAATGATGCGTGGACCCTCTACAGCACCCCGTCTCCCGGCCTGACGGTTGCCGTCCACGAAGCGCCGGGTGTGGCGCTGCTGGCACTGTTCGCGGATTCCATGGAACCGCCGGAATCGCTTGCCGGCAACCTGGCGAAGGCCAATCCCAATCCGGCAGAGCTTGCGCGCGCCTTTCATTGGCCTGACGGGAAGGAGGTCGCATACGACCTCAATGCCCCCAGGGACAAGTGGGTGATCACAGCCATTTACGGGAAGGCAGTGGACCGGGACTATGACCAATGGCCGCAAATGGACGGTGATGCGCCCCAAATTCGCCTGGAGCGCAATTGATTCGACCTTCCCGCCCATTCATCCCCGCAAACTGTCCCATTCCGCACCCAGGCAAATCGGGCATCCCCTTGCAAAAAAGGGTATTGGGAAACGCTTCCGAATGGCGCTGACTTAAGGAGCAAGATCAGGAATCCAGGTTGACTCACGAAGATTTCTCCTGCTATGGACAGACTCGCCGAATGCATTATTGCAGTTCAGAGCGCTGAAGGCGCGGTATTCATCAGCCCGGGGCGTGAGCCCCGGGTTATGGATTCCATGCTTCGCCTGAGCCCTGAAAGGGCGGTACAAATAGACATTCAGCAAGCGCTCTTGCGCCGGTGGCTGGCCTCCCTATTTCTTTCTGGCGAACTTGTCGGTAGCGGTCTGCGTGAAGACGCCCTGGGCCTTTCCCCCTTCACCCGGAAAACTCGCGTGTTGCACAAGCCACACG
>CAIXUF010000533.1 GCA_903922535.1 Candidatus Hydrogenedentota bacterium | reverse complement strand
TGATTGACGACATGAGCGGCGAACTGCTGGCCCCCGCGCTCGACGCGCTGATGGCGGCGGGCGCGCGCGACGCCTTTCTCGCGCCCGTTCTGGCGAAAAAGGGTCGGCCCGCCTATCTGATCACGGTGCTGTGCGACTCGGCAACCCTTTCCGCGATGACGCGGGCGCTGTTTGAACACACCACGACGCTCGGCCTGCGTTTCCGCGAAGAGCGGCGCGCCACGCTGGAGCGCGCATGGCGGACCGTACCCACCGCGTACGGCGCGGTGCGGATCAAGATGGGGCTTCTTGACGGTGTTTCCACCGTGTTTCATCCGGAGTACGAGGATTGCCGCGCGCGTGCGGCGGAAAGCGGCGTGCCTGTGCGGCGCGTGGCGGAGGCCGCGCAGGCGGCCGCCGTTGAAGGGAGATGGTGCGATGCGTAAAGAGCGGAAGGCGTTGTATCCCGGCAGTTTTGATCCGCCCACGCTGGGGCATTTGGACCTCATCGAACGGGCCGCCAAGATCTTCGACCAGGTGGTCGTCGCCGTCGCCCGAAACGACGCCAAGACCTCCCTGTTCAGCATAGACGAGCGCGTTGAGATGCTTCAGGAAATCGCGGGACATCTGGAGAATGTGACCGTCACTTCCTTCGGAAAGCTCACGGTGGATTTTGCCCGCGATATCGGCGCCGCGGTGCTCATCCGCGGACTGCGCGTCCTGTCCGATTTCGAGTACGAGCTGTCCATGGCCATCAACAACCAGAAGCTCAACCCCGAAGTGGACACGGTCTGCCTCATGCCCAGCGAGCCCTACCTCTTTCTCAGTTCGCGCCAGGTCAAGGAAATCGCCGCCCTGGGCGGCCGGATGGACCTCTTTCTCGCCCCCGAAGTGGAGGTGCGCCTCCGCGCGAAAAACCTGGAGAAGTAGGGTGTGTGGAGGGGCGCAAAGCGCCACGGAACGCACCGTCTTTGCTCCCCCCCTTTGACAAAAGCGGCCAACTCGGGCTATACTTGGGATATACACCAAGAGGTCCAACATGGTTACACGAATTCAAAAATGGGGAAACAGCCAGGGGCTGCGCATTGCGCGGACGATACTGGAAAGCGCGCAGGTGAGCGTGGGCGACGAGGTGGACATTTCGGCGGAAGAGGGCGTAATCACCATCCGCCCCCTCAAGCCCGCCCGAAAACGCCACAACCTTGATGACCTGCTTTCCCGCATTCCAAAGAACTACAGGTCCGCCGAATTGGACTGGGACGGACCTCGCGGGAAGGAGGCGTGGTAAGTGGCGGTGTCATTTCCCCAAAAGGGCGATTACATATACGTTGATTTTGACCCGCAGTCCGGTCATGAACAGCAAGGCCGGCGCCCGGCGCTGGTCATCAGCAACACGGCCTTCAACAAGAGGACGGGCATGGCCTTTGTTTGTCCCATCACCAACCGGGACCGGACGTTCCCCTTCCACGTGCCTGTCGATGATGCGGGGAGCATTACCGGATTCGTGATGGTCGAGCAGGTCAAGTCCATAGACTATCAGTCAAGAAACGCCCAGACGGTGGGAAAGGCTTCGGATGTTTTGCTTGAGGAGGTGCTGGCCCTGCTGGACGCGTGCATTTATTGAGCCGATACTGGGAGCGGGGACACCGGCGCTCCCAGTAATCAAACGTTGGTGCGGATCTCTATATCGTATAGCCGGGCGAAGACCTTGAACTGTTTTACGTAGTCCCCGCAGTACAGCACCGGATGCGGGCCGGGATATACCTGGCACACGTCGGCCACGTTGTCGAACTTGACCAGCACCCTCGTTGCGCAGCCCCCCACCGGCGGGCACGTGGGCGAGATGACGGATTCACCGGCCCATGCGTAGAGGCGCTTCTCATCCCCGTGATACTTGCACATCGTCACCCGTTCCTTTTCCGGCCATTGAACGTCAAAGGCGACGGACTTCGGCATTTGATGGAAGAAGGGGCGCAGGTCGTAGGTTTGCGCCTTTTCCTTGGGGCCGTGCAGCAGGGGGGTGCAGGTGCAGTGCGCCCCGAGATACCGGTTTTCCTCGAGGTCGAATTCGGGATTGTGCTGAAAACCGCCCCGGCCGAAAAGGCTCGCGCCAAGCATCAGCGTGAGGGCCGCGTTCAGATCGTTTTCGCAGGCGCAAGGCACCAGCGCGCCGTTGTTCAGCGCAAAACTCAGGCACGGCTTGCGGTGCTTCAGGAAAAGGCACTCAATGGTGACGGCGTCGGCGTTGTGTTTTTCGATCAGTTTGCCCACGGTCACATGCGCACGCACGGCGTCGATGAACATCTCATCGCTCAGGTCGGTGATGTGTCTCGCGTGCCGCCGCACTTTCGAAAGCAACTTCTTCATGTCGCGGTCGGGCTCGGTCTGGTCAAAGAGATCGTTGAAGTGGGCCGCCGGAATGCCGTGGATGGGCATGTCGAAGAACGGCTCGCGGGCGTCCATTTCCTCTGCCAAGGCTCCAGAGACGCGCAGCAGGCGGCTCTGCTTCATTCGGGTCTTCGCATGCACCGCGCGCAGGCCGCGTTCAAGGGCATCCCAGGCCTCAATGCCGTGGATGTACTGCACGCGCTTGGCGGTGCGGAGACGTTCCGGCGGCAGTTGGTGGTTTGACCCCACGGGATGATACAGGATGATCGGGCCCGGGAAGGCGTCGAGAATGGGCATGATCTTGGCGCTGAACGTGTTCCAGAAATTGACCAGCAGGAGGGCCTCAGGCTTTTGCGCCCGGATGCCGGCAATGAACGCGGCAATTCCAGCATCGGTGTAAATGGGCGCGGCGTCCATCTCAAGTTTGACGTCCATGTTTCCGGTCATCGCCTTCAGGTGCTTCTGGAAAGTCTCCTGCTGGGCTTCCGGCTGGAATTGGTTTCCCGGCCAGGTGAACCACTCGTGCTTGCTCCAGGAGTCCTCGCACTTCCCCTCAAGGACAACCGACGCCGGGGGATAGAAGAAGGCGCCGCGAATCAGGCCGGGCTCTTTGGCGCGGGGGGAGGGGATGAAGTCGTTGAAACCCCGCGCGGCGTCCGCATTCGGCATCATCTCCAGCACGGCAACCGCCATTGCGGCCTTGAGAAATGTTCTGCGATCACAATTCATGGCGTTTCATCTCCCAAGTCTTCATGAGTCGCAGCTTGCCTGTGCGACCCGGTTAAATTGTCCCGGTTCGGCGGAAACGGACAACCCCGTCTGTTCCAAACCGCGGCATCCGGTGTCTGTCATTCATGGTCCAGTCTTGCTATTCTATTCCAGAAGGGCACATAAAGACAGTCTGTCTGCATGGCCCATCTTCGACCGCGGCGGACCGCCCGCCGAAATTGTACTGAGGGATTGTCCGCATGGTGACCCTGAAACCACGGCAATGTTCTATCAAATGACTCAATTGCCAACAGATGCCGGCAGCGCTTGGGTTTCGGCCATCCGCCGGGCGCCAACCGTGGCGGGCAAGGGTGCGATTGTTCTTGCGGCGGCCGGAACGGCATGCACCTTTCTGGCCGACGGTCCCTGGTATCTCGAAGGCGCTTCCTACTGGGTTCCAACCTATATGGCGCTGGCCGTTGCGGGCACGCTCGCATGTTTGTTTGTCCGCGCCCGCTGTTGGGCAGGTTTTGGACTGGCCTGCATTTGCGCCGTGGCGGGATTGATTGTCCCCTGTTATGCAAAGAGTCCGAATTGCGCCCCGCCAGGCACGGCACCGAACCTGCGCATTCTTCAGGTCAACGTGTACGAGCATCATGGCAATGCCAAAGCTTTGCTGGACTTGGTCCGTGAAACACGCCCTGACGTCGTGCTGCTGCAGGAGGCTGACGAAGAATGGGAGCGACGGCTGCGTTCCCTCGAAACCGATTTTCCCCACAAGGCGTTTCTGCCACGGTTCACGAAGAGTGGTCCCGACTTGGGCCTGTACTGGCGTGTTGACGCGGCCGAACCGCAGGCGCTTGCGGCACAGGGCATACCGGGCGCGCTGCTTGCGCTGCATGTGAACGGCCGGTCGGTGACCCTTCTGAACGTTCATCCTTCGGCCCCGTTTGCGCCCGGGCGCGCGAAGCACCACCGCGGGCAGATGCTCGCATTGACAGCGTTCATAAAAGGGGAAAAGGCGCCGATGATTGTCGCGGGCGATATGAACAGCAGTCCGTGGTCGCCGCAATGCCGGGCATTGCAGCGAAACGCCGGGCTCGTGAGCGTCCGTCAGGGACGCGGGATTCTGGGCACCTGGCCGTCCTTTTTTGGGCCACTACGCGCGGGCATCGACCAGATGCTTGTCAGTCGCGATATTCAGGTCGTCCAGTGCCGCGTGGGGTCGGGTATCGGCTCCGATCATCGTCCGCTCATCACGGACCTTTTCATTGCACAACGCGACATTGCGGGCGACGAAAAGTGATGCGTGCCAGCGGAGCGCACACCCTATGCTAACGGCACTACTTGCCGCGTTTCCAGGCCTCAATCCGTTCCTGCAACGGCGTCTCGGACGGTTGTGCCAGTTGCGCGGGAACGGCCCAGCGAAACAGGGGCGGCTGGAGGACCGGTTCGGTGACGGTCAGCAGGTAACGTCCCTCCTTGTCAAAGTACACCTTCGCGGGTGTGGCATCGCCGCTTGCCGTTCCGGTCGCTGTCGGCAGCGTCAGCACTTCGCGCCCGTCCCTGGCATCCCACAACTTGAAGGCACCGTCACGTCCTGCCGTGGCCAGGCGCGTGCCTTCGGGACTGAACGCCACATCCTGGATGTCGCTGCCGTGGGCGGCGGCCCGCCAATGCTCGGTTCCCGAGTCCGCCTGCCACACCACCAGCCGACCGTCCTTGCCGCCGGTGGCGATGCGTTCGCCCGCCGGGTCGAACGCGATGGAGCAGACCAGCGAGTCATGGCCCTGAAGCCACTGCGGTGTTTCCGGATGATCGAGATTCCACAGGTACGCGCCGCCGCGCCATTCCTTTTCGGAGAGCACCTGCGCGCCGAGCGCAAGCCGTTTCAGATCCGGCGACCAGGTCAGCGCCGCGGTGAAACTGGTGGGCACGGTGAGCTGCGCCGCCTTGGTCCAGGTGGCCGTGTCGTAAAGGGTCACGTCCTGCTGTTCACGCATCAGTGTCGGGTCTTCGGGCAGCGAACAGACCGCAAGCTGGTTGCCGTCCCCGCGGAAAGCGAGATCCACCACGCCGGCGAGTTTCCAGACGGCGGATCCCGAGGCCGCATCATACACGTTCAGCCATGACCCGGCGCGCACGGCGACAAACTGGTCCTCGGCGCCGGTGAAATTGATCCGGTCCGCCTCGGTCGACGCGGGAATGCGGGCCGCAACGGTTCCGTCGGCAACATTCCACAGCACCAGCGCCCGGTCCCGCGGACCGGTCTCGACGGCCGCCGCGAGCCGCGTCCCGGCGCGATTGAACGAAAGCATCCGCGCCTTGGCCCCGGCCGTGTCCAGCGTGGCCGTGCGCTTGCCCGTCTCGACGCTCCACAACGCAATCCCTTTGTCCACCGCGCCGGCAACAATCCCCGCCGCGCCGCTGCAGGCCACGACACCGGGTGTGGCATAGTGTAGTTCGCGCGTCAGATCCCAAATCCGCGAAGTGCCGTCGAAGGAACCGGTGGCGAGCCTGTCCCCCGCCGGGTTGAACGCGAGCGAGAAGAGGGACCGGTCATGGCCGCGCAATGTCTGGACCGGCCGAAGCGCCGGACATTCCCAGATGCGGGCGACACGGTCAAACCCCGCCGTGGCCAGCCATTTGCCGTCCGGCCTGAATGCGATCTTGCGCACCGCCTCCGCGTGCGCGCGGGGGACGCGCTGCTCGGCGTCCTTCGCGCGGTCCCACACTACCACGTCACCGTCCATGGTGCCCGCCGCCAGCATCGCGCCATCGGGACTGAACGCAAGCGTGTCGGGATGGCTGAAGCGGCCGGTGATTTCCTTGATTTGCTTCCATTCCCTGGTGTCCCACACCTGCGCCGCGTTGTCCAGCGCCAGCGCGACCCGGGCACCGTCGGAACTGAACGCGGCGCCGTGCACCGAGACGACATCGCCCAGATCAATCTGGCCCGCCTTCTTGCCCGAGGGCAGGTTGAGCAATGACAGGGTCCGCACCAGGCCGGCGTCACCGAGATCGCTGCCGGCCAGCAGCAGCTGGTCGCCCTTTGGCGACAGCCAGACCTCGAATCCCTGCTGGGAACGCATGGCACGCTCGAACACGACCGCGCCCCCATCCACGTCCCAGACGCGCAGGGTGCGGTCGGTGCCAAGCGCGGCCACGCGCCGTCCGTCGGCCGACAGCGAGAGGAAATTGCGGGTCAGCGCATTGCCGGGCTGGTCGAAACGGAACAGCTCGCTGCCGTCCGCGGCGTTCCACACCACGACGGCTTTGGCCGAGGACGCCGCGAACCGCGCCCCCGCCGTGTCCACCGCAAAAGCGCTGCCAAATCCGCCCGCCTCGACAAAGGTCCGGACGGTCCCGCCCGTGGCCAGGTCGTTGGCAACCACCATCCCGTTGGGCCGCGCCGTGATGAGCTGTTTGCCCTCGTCGCAGAAGGCGGCAAACATGCCGCCCGTGCGCAATTCCATGCTGTCCGCGTTGGCCTCGCGGGCCAGGTTCCGCCATTCCCAGTCGCGCAGCGCCACGGGGGCCGCATCCAGCAGCGACCGCGCCTGGCCCATGCGGCTCTCCTGCACGGAACGCTGGGCCAGCGCAATGTCCGCATAATACAGCTCATGTTCGGCCCGGGCGCGTTCCTGATCCGCCGTCACGCGGGCCGCCTCCGCCGCGGCGCGCTCCTTGTCCGCGGTGACACGGGCGGCTTCGGCCGCGGTGCGCGCCTGCTCGGCCTGATCGCGCGATGCAACCGCCCGGCCCCGCTCTTCGACGGCAATACTCTCCTGCGCCCGGGCATAATCGCGCTCGCGGTGCACTCTCGCGTAGGAAAAGACGCCCAGCGCCAGCAGGGCCGCCGCCGCCAGCGCGGCCGTCGCCAGCACGCGCCGGTGTTTTGAGACAAAGCGGCGCGCCAATTCGGAGAAATGATATTCATAGGCGCTGACAAGGCCGCCGGACAGATAGCGCTGGATTTCCTCGGCCACGTCGCGGGCCGAGGCGTACCGCTCTTCGGGTCTTCGGGCCATGGCGCGCGCGCAGATCGCCGCCAGTTCCCGCGGTGCCCGCGGCTCCAACTGCCGCGCCGGCTGCGGCAGGAACGTTGACACCCGCTCCAAAAACTCGCGCGCCGTCAGTCCGTGGTAGGGCGGATCGCCCGTCAGGATGGTGTGGAGCACGGCGCCCAGGGCGTAGATGTCCGAGCGCTCGTCAATGGCCTCCAGGTCGCCCGCGGCCTGTTCCGGCGGCATGTAATAGGGAGAACCCAGCGTCTGGCCGTAGGTGGTCTTCGCCGTGGCCGAGGCGTCCGTCGTCACCCGCATCATGTTGACCGCCTCGCGCAGCTCGCCGGCGTGAATGTCCTTGGCTCCGCGCACCTTGGCGATACCCCAGTCAATCACCACCGTCTCGCCGAACTCCCCAATCATCACGTTCAGGGGCTTGATGTCGCGGTGGATCACGCCGCGGCTGTGCGCATACGCCACGGCCTGGCAAAGGTCCAGGAAGTGGGTCAGCAAACCGAGCCGTTCGGGCAGCGTGGCCCGCACGTCAATCTCGTCCTCCATGGACCGGCCCTTGACGAGCCGCATGGTGTAATACAGCGTTCCGTCCGCCCGGTAGCCCAGTTCATACACCGGGACAATGGACGGATGCTCCAGTTGGCCCGTCACCCGCGCCTCCTGCAGGAAGCGGGCAAGCAGCGGCACCGTCAGCAGGTCCGCCGTGGGCACCTTGCCCGCAATGGTGTAACCGCCCATTTCGGGGAGCAACTGCTTGAGCGCCACATCGCGGCCAATGTGGGTGTCATGCACCAGCAGGATGCGGCCCATTCCGCCTTTGGCGAAGGTGCGTATCTCGCGGTACCGGCCCTCATGCTCGCGCACGGCCAGGAGTTCTTCCGTCGAAGATCCCGCCCCCCCCGGCGACCCCGGTTTGGTGGTGGGCATGGAGATGCTTCCGGAGACGAAACTGTCCGGTCCAAGCGAATCAGACGGCAAACCCGGCGGGACCTTGTCCGCCGGGGTGGCCGGCATGGGCGGAACTGAAGGAGTGCCCCACGCGCCGGTGGCCTCGGGGAAGAGTTCCTCAAGCGCGGGTGCGTCGGACGCCTCGCGCCACAGCGAGACAAAAGCCGCCAAGGCGTTTCCCCCGTGCCGACTCAGCTCTTCCTCCACCGCGGCTCCGATCGCCTCCCGCTCCGGCGGGGTCATAAACCCGGCCAAGGTCAGACGCTCCCCCAAGTCGGCGCCGTCCTTTTGCGCCGCTTCGGCAAGCTGTCCCGGAGACACCTTGCCCGCGGCCACGGCGGCCAGCGCGAAGAGCAGATTATGATTCGGGTCCATGCCTGTCGGACACCCCGCGTTGTCGGGCACCGACCCGGAGCCCGCCCAATGATTGTCCACGACCATGGGAGCCGATGTCAACGCCGTGCCCGGTCAGCCGGCCCCCGCAGGGGCCACCCAGGAAGCGTTCCATCCGCCGGATTCGTCTGGTCCGTCAGACAAGTCCGTCCCCGGCTTCCGGGCAGGGCGCAGCCACCCTAACCCCGTGCGCAATGCAAACTTGTGCGGTGCGGCGTTTTATGCTATGATCCTGTGCTTAATTGTGCGTGCGCATATTGCGCGCGTGCCACCATTTTTTTGGCAAAGGAGGTGAATAACATTGCGAACCTATGAAGCGCTGTACATCATCGCCCCGAATCTGGACGACGATGCCATCCAGGCGGTAGTCGCGGGTGTGGAGACCCTGATCACATCCAACGGTGGGACTATCGTGCGCTCCGAAGTGTGGGGTCGGCGCAAGCTGGCCTACGAGATCAAGAAGCACGGTGAAGGCTTTTATGTGCTCCTGAGATTTACCGCCGGTCCTGAGTTCCTAAAGAAACTGGACAACCACTTCAAGCTTACTGAGACGGTCATCCGATCCATGGTGCTCTACCTTGACGAGCGCACGCTGCGGCTCGAAGCCGAGCAGCAGCACCGCCGCGAGGAGGAGGCGCGCATCGCCGCCACACGTGTGCGCGGCGAAGGCGACGACGACGACGACGACGACTGCGCACCCAGCCTCGGCGACAGCCCGCGCACGGCACTGGCGCGCACGCTACTGCGCTGTTTCCTTCTGCTGCGCGGGGCGGGCGGCAGCGCGCTCCTCGCCGCCTCACTGCCACCTCTTCTGCCTGTGCTCGCCGCGGCGTCGACGGCGTCGGTGTCG
>CAIXUF010000532.1 GCA_903922535.1 Candidatus Hydrogenedentota bacterium | reverse complement strand
TGGCCGACGGCACCGTGGATGCCGCATGGAACCCGAACGCGGACGGCGACGTCGATGCCCTGGCCGTCTCGGGCACGGTGGTGTATGCCGGGGGGGCCTTCACCAGCATCGGCGGGCAGACCCGGAATTACATTGCGGCACTGGACACATCGACGGGCCTAGCCACAGCCTGGAACCCTGCTGCAAGTGGCGGCGGGGGGATGGGATCAAGCGCCGTATACGCTCTGGCGGTGTCGGGAACGACGGTCTACGCCGGGGGCGCATTCACCACCATCGGCGGCCAGACCCGGAACCGGATCGCGGCCCTGGACGCGACCGTCAACACCGGCAACGCCACCGCATGGAACCCCAACGCGAGCAGCACGGTTTCCGCATTGGCGGTGTCGGGAACGACGGTCTACGCCGGAGGCGCCTTTGCAACCATCGGCGGCCAGACCCGCAACCGGATTGCCGCGCTCGACGCATCCAGCGGCCTCGCCACCGCCTGGGACCCCAACGCGAGCGGTAACGTTGAGGCGCTTGCGGTGTCGGGGTCAACGATATATGCCGGGGGTGCCTTCACGGGCATCGGCGGCCAGACACGGAACTGCATTGCCGCACTCGACCGGGTTACGGGAATCGTGACCGCCTGGAATCCCAACGCGGGCAGCACGGTTTCCGCGTTGGCGGTGTCGGGAACTACGGTCTATGCCGGCGGCTCCTTTACGACCATCGGCGGCCAGACGCGCAACCGCATTGCCGCGCTCGATGCTTCGACGGGTCTTGCCACCACTTGGAACCCCAACGCGAGCAGCACGGTTTCCGCATTGGCGGTGTCGGGAACGACGGTCTATGCCGGGGGTGCCTTTACGACCATCGGGGGGCAAACCAGGAACAGGATTGCCGCCCTTGATGCCACGATTGACACAAACAACGCCACGGCCTGGAACCCGACCGCGAGCAGCACGGTCTCCGCCTTGGCGGTGTCGGGAACGATGGTGTACGCCGGGGGTGCCTTTACGACCATCGGTGGCCAGACCCGCAACCGGATTGCCGCGCTCGACGCCACGATTGCCACCAACAACGCCACGACCTGGAACCCCAACGCGGGCAACACGGTTTCCGCGCTGGCGGTGTCAGGATCAACGGTCTATGCCGGAGGCTCCTTTACGACCATCGGCGGCCAGACACGGAACCGGACCGCCGCGCTCGATGCATCCAGCGGCCTCGCGACCACGTGGGACCCCAATGCGGGCAGTACGGTTTCCGCGTTGGCGGTGTCAGGTGCCAAAGTGTTTGTTGGGGGGGCCTTCACGACCATCGGCGGCCAGACGCGCAACCGGATCGCCGCGCTTGATCCCTCCAGCGGCCTCGCGACCGCCTGGAACCCCAATGCGAACAGCACGGTTTCCGCATTGGCGGTGACGGACACGGCGGTGTTTGCCGGCGGCGGCTTTACCACCATGGGTGGAATCACCCAGGGCTACTTCGCCCAATTTGACATCCCGCCGGTGCCCGCCGCACCGGGCAATCCCGCCGCGACGGCCATCGGCACGAACACCATAACCTGGACGTGGCGGGACAATTCAGGCAACGAGACAGGATTCAAAGTGTACGACGATCCCGGCGCGGGTCCCCCCGCGACGCTGCGGACAACCACGGCCGCCGACGCCGTGTCGTGGCAGCACAGCGGGCTCTCTCCAAATACCCAGTACGCATTCCAGGTGCTGGCAACCAATGCGGGGGGGGACAGCGCGCTGACCACGAACTGCACGGCGTGGACCTTCGCGGGCGTCCCGGCACTGCCCCTGGTGGGCAACCCCGGCGTGCACACGTTGGGCGTGGCCGTCGGCGCGGGCGACGGCAACCCGTCTAACACGCTGTACGCCATTCAGGTGAGCCCCCCGGTGGACGGCAACGTCTGGGTTCAGTCGGACGGAAGCGTGGGTGCCGAGGCGGTCTACCACACCGCGGCGGCATGGGGAACAACGACAGTGACGGGCCTCGCGGAGTACTCGGACTACGCGTTCACGGCACGCGCCCAGAACGGGGCAGGCGTGGACACAGACTTCGGCCCTGCCGGGACCGGAATGACGCTGACTAGCACGCCCCCGAATCCGCCAAGTGTGAATGGACCGTCCTCCCCGACCGGCGACAACACGCCGACCTGGACGTGGATCTCCGGCGGCGGTGGCATGGGCTTGTACCAATACAATCTCGACGATGCCGGGTGGTCAGCCGAGACGGCTGACACGAGCCACACACCTTCGGCCTTGGGAGACGGACCGCACACGCTCCTGGTCCGCGAGCGAAACGCGGCCGGCAACTGGTCGAATTCCGGCAGCCACACGGTAATTATCGACACGACCCCGCCCGTTATTATGCTCTACGGCGGCGCTGAGGTCACCGTGCAGTGCGGCGGTGCCTATGAGGACGCGGGCGCGGTTGCCGAGGACGCCTGTGAGGGTGAATTGTGGGTTGTCGCCACCGGCATTGAGTCCGTGAATCCGGCGGTGCCCGGCGACTATTTCATCCGCTACAACTCCGCGGACAGCAGTCTCAACGCCGCAGTCGAAGTCACGCGAACGGTCCATGTTGTGGACACGACGGAACCGATCTTCACGGTCCTCCCGGCGAACAAGACTATTGATGCCGGCGCCGCGTGCACGGCGTCTGTGCCCAACTTCACGGACGGGGTCGGGGCGTTGGACGTCTGCAGTGGTCCGGTAACGCCGACGCAGAACCCGGCAGCGGGCACCTCTGTCGGCAGGGGTTTGCACAATGTGAAGATAACGGCGACCGACGCCGTCGGCAACAAAACCGACATCACGGTCACGCTGACCGTGCTGCCTGGTCTGTGCGAAGTGAGCGTGCCCAATGTTGTCGGCCTGGCGCAGTCCGCGGCGGAAGCCGCAATACTTGCGGCTGATTTGACGGTCGGTTCAGTCACGACGGAGTGCAGCGACACGGTTGCGGCGGGTGATGTGATCAGCCAGACGCCGTCTGGTGGCACGGCGCTGTTGGGCAGCGCGGTGAACCTTGTGGTGGCGAGCGGCCCGTGCGTGAGCCTTGCGATAACCTCTCCGAACGGCGGCGAGACGTGGCGGCTGCGCGACACGCAGACCATCACGTGGAACCAGGTTGGCGTGAGCGGCGCCCTGGCGATCATGCTGAGCGTGAACGGCAGCGACACGGTCTGGGTCGGAACGGCTTCTGCCGCGGCCGGCCAGGCGTCGTGGACGATTCCCAGCTCGGTGCCGGTGGGCAGCGAGTACAGGGCCTACG
>CAIXUF010000531.1 GCA_903922535.1 Candidatus Hydrogenedentota bacterium | reverse complement strand
TGGGTTGTCTCCCGCGAAGCATCGTGCTTATCCCCTTATTTGGACATGGGCCGCAAGGTCCGCGAACTGATGTGGAAAAAGGAGTCAAGGTTATGCGTCGAAAGGGCTTCACGCTTATCGAACTGCTGGTCGTTATCGCGATCATCGGCATCCTGGCGGCCATCCTGCTGCCGGCGCTTGCCCGCGCGCGCGAAGCGGCCCGCCGGTCCGCCTGCGCAAACAACCTCAAGCAGTGGGGTTTGGTCTTCAAGATGTACTCGAACGAGGCCAAGGGCAGTTACCCGCCGTTGCAGGTCGTCAAGACCAACCGGACCACCAATGAGTCCAAGGTCACCATTGCGGCCGGCCCGTCGGTCTACGCCATTTATCCCGAATACCTGACCGACGCGAAGATCGTCCTTTGCCCGTCGGACGCGGACTACAACAAGAATCTCAAAGAACTGTTCCCCGCCAATGGGACCTGCACGCTGGCGGACAATCCCGAAGATATCGATGACAGCTATGCGTACCTCGGCTGGGTGTTTGACAACGCCAAGCTGACCTCGGCCCTGAGTGATTTCACGGTGGTTTCGCTGCTGTCCACGCTTGGCGCCAACCCGCCGGCCAATTCATCCGAGCCTGTTCCCACGCAGATCGGCGCCGCGCTGGACGGGCTGGCTGAGGGAGCGGGGGGCGTTGCCGGTGTCGTCGGTATTATCGGCAATCCCTTTGCGCTGTCCGCACTGTTCGACAAGGACTCGGACCTCTCCAAGACGAAATTCGCCAACGTGGGCGCCGGCAACGGCGGCGGCAACATGGTCTATCACTTCAAAGAAGGCATCGAGCGCTTCATGATCACCGACATCAACAATGCCGGAAGCTCCAACACGTCCCAGTCCAGCACGTGGATGATGCTCGACACGATGTCCAGCGGCACGGGAACAACGATGTTCAACCACGTTCCGGGCGGCTGCAACGTGCTCTACCTGGACGGCCACGTTGAATTTGTCAAGTACACCGGCGTTCCCGGCATCGAGAACATGGCTCCCGCCCAGGCGCAGGCTGCGATGGCCGGCTGCAATTCGCCCGTGCTGCCGACGGTTGCGGCACTGGTAGGTTCCTTTAGCTGATCAGTTCCTCCAAAGTTCACTGAAGTTATCAGCCGCCCCCCGTGAAACCACGGGGGGCGGCTTTCGTTTCAAGACGCCACGGGACACCATGGTGCAAAAGGATGGGGCTCGTTTGAGGAAGAAAGACTGGGGTCATGGACACTATGGACGAAATGGACAAGCACTGGGATTAACCGTCCATCTCGTCCATCTCGTCCATCTCGTCCATCTCGTCCATAGAGTCCATCTCGTCCATAGAGTCCATAGAGTCCATAGCGTCCATGACCTGATGGCGCCCCCCCGGACCACTTGCCTTCCCGAGCTACAACCCCACTTCTTCCAGCAAGTCCGGCAGATGCACGGTGGTGAAATCGCGGTGGCGGGACTGGGTGCGCGCGGCGTAGGGCAGGCTCACCGTTGACGCTCCGTGTAGAATGGCCACGCAGGGCATGCCCGCCGCCTCGGCGGCGAGGAACCCCGAATAGCTGTCCTCGAAGACAATGCAGCGCGCGGGCGGCAGGCCCAGCGCCGCGGCGGCGGCAAGAAAGATGTCGGGCTTGGGCTTGCCCGCCAGCGTGGGGCCGGGCGTGATGACCGCTGCAAAAAGTTCTTCAATGCCCAGCGCCTCCAGAATCATCCGCGCATTGGGTTCGGGCGCGTTGGAGGCCACGGCGCAGGGAACGCCCTGCGCGCGCAACTGCTCCAGAAAGCCCATCAACCCGTCCATCGGCTTCAGAACGGGCCGGTAAAGCTCCCGGTAAATCGCCTCCTTCTCGTCGGCCACATCCTGGCCCAGCCCGGGCATGCTGAAATTTGCCCGCATGTTTTCGAGAATGATCTCGTTGTCCTTCGAGTGGATGTGGTTGCGGTAGTAATCCGCGTCGATGGGCAGACTGCGGCGGCGGCCCAGCTCGATCCAGCCGGCCTCGTGCCATGCGTGGTTGTCCACCATGGTTCCGTCGACGTCAAACACTGCGCCCCAGGGGGCGCGGGGGGATTCCGTTGGCATGGGGTGCTCCGGGACAGGCAACTACGCTTTGACCACCTCGATAAACAGGTCGAGAAAGTCCTCGGGTTTGCGGTCGGTCCGGCGCTGCCGGTTGAACGCGTCCACCAGTTTCACATAGTCGTTCTGGTGCATCTGGTCGTTCAGGTAAAGCTCATACAGCGGGTCCGTGTCATACACCCCGTCGCGGTGGCGCGGGCAGCCCACATCCTTGTGCAGCGAGAAACTCTTGAAAGAGCCGTCGCGCCGCTCGTGCAGCTTGAACGGATAGAGCCGGCACAGGTTCGGCCGGTGGTCATAGATGCCGCAGAAGCGCGTCTTGCGGTCCAGGAAATGGCAGCCCAGCTTCTCGTCGCGCTTGAGGGCCATGATGTACTTCTCGCCGTCGATCTTCAGCCAGGTCGCATCCCCCTTGTCCACCCCCTGGATTTCCTCCGGCGTGAGCCATTCAAGGAAGTTATGCGGGTCCTGGCCCGTGTTCAGCGCCACGCGCAGCACGTCCCACGGGGTCGGCAGGCAGACCACGTCGCGGCAGCAGTGATCACAGTGGTGGCATTTGAAATTCACCTGGTGCAGGCCCATGCGTACTCCTTTCGCGCCGGCGGGTTGTCTTGGGATGTCCGGCGACGGGACGCATGTTATACACCACCATGGGGTGTGGTTTCATTTGTGCTGCCGGCGGCATGCGCAACACCCTGTTGTCAGGCAGCGGCCGACGGCCTATGGGCGCGCCGAAAACGCCGCGGACGCGCCGGTGTCACGGCTCAGTTGCCGGGCCAGGAGGTCAAGACCGAGGGCTTTCGGATGACCCCAGCGGCAAACCGAGTTGTCATCGAAGAAGAGATCGTCCATGCTGTGCTGCGTGTTTTCAAAAAGCCCGCTGTAGTCCAGCACGCGGACATTGGCCGCGCCAAGGCGAACCGCCAGCGGCGGACCCCACTGTGACGATGCGAATTTGGGGAAGATGAGGCAGAGAAACGCAAAGCCCGGCGCCTGCTCCCTGGCCGTGTCCGCGCATTCCCGGACCATGGCGGCCAGCATGTCAACAGCCATGTCGGAGGGCGGCGCGGAAGACGGGTGGCGGGGGAGACGGTTCTCCACAAAACGCGCCAGATGCGTGCGGTCAACATAATGCAGGAAAAGGTACTGCAGCGGGGCGCGGTCAAAGAAGGTTCCGCGATATTCGACGCGGCCGTCCCGGAGCTCAAGCCAGGGAAGGGGAAAGGGCCATTCCGAAACGATGCCCGGCGTGCCGGCCAGGCGGTTGACATGGTCGTCAATGAACGTGTAGACAATAATTCCCTTGCGGGGGCCAAATTCCTTCAGCACCCCCTGCCTGCAGATTTGCAGCCACATCTGCTGCGATCCGTAGCCGGCCAATCCATAGTTCAGGGAGACGCTGCCCGGAGTGTGCGCGCAGTAGCGGGCGGGCAGGGTCTCTCCGTCCTCCACACCCAGCCCGAAGGTCATGGAACAGCCGAAAAACAGGGCAAGATTTGCTTCTTCCGAGCGGCAGTCACAGGGCGTTAAGCGGCGACCCGCCGCGTCCGTCTTGCAGGAAACGTCATACAGGACCCGGTCGCCTCTTGCGGCACGGCAGCGAATCACCCCGTTCGGCTGAGCTTCCGCGCCGAGAATGCCTTTGTGACGGATCGCCCCCGTCAACCTGCCAACCACGGGCCCCTGGCCGGGCGCTGTCGTCAGCCACGACTTGAGCCGCAGCACACCCTCGGCGGAGCTGAAAAGGATCGCAATGGCCAGAAACCCCAAGAACACCGCCAGGGCGTTGCCGGCCCACCGGCGAATCCGGACTTTGAACACGTCAGACGGCATGTGTTTCTCCTCCCGGGCAAGAAGCTGCAGAAAGAGCCTGGATTCTAGCATATCCATTGAGACGCATATTGATCCGCGTCCGCGCCAGACCGATAATGGACGTATCGCGCGCATGCGCCAAGAGGGAGACTCGGCATGAAACACCTTGTATGCACTGGAGTATGGATTGGACTGGGCTGCCTGCTGCTGGGCACGGGAATGGCATTCGCCCTGGAGGTCACCGACCTTCCGGCGACGCCGCCCGATGACGCCGTGATGGCACCGAAGGCAATGGTGGACGACATGGACCGCTGGACCGCGCAGGCCTTCGGCGCGCCTGAAAGTCCCGCCGATGCGAACCGCATCGACCTGCGTCTGGTCCGCCAGGACCACAGCTCGCTCTACTTCGGGCGCTCCTGCATGGACACACCCCTGCGCATCGGCGCGCAGGATTTCGCGCACGGCCTGGGCACGCACGCCTTCAGCGAAATACGCGTGGCCGTCCCCAAGGGCGCAAAGGAATTCAAGGCCTTCGCCGGCATCGACAACAACTACGACACGCAGGGCAGCAAGGGCAGCGTGGAGTTCATTGTTGAACTGGACGGCAAAGAAGCCGTCCATACGCCCGTGCTGCGGGGCAGTGACTCTGCCGTTCCCCTAAGGGTCGACTCTGTCGTTCCCATAAGCATCCCCCTGGGCGACACGGCACAGGAACTGGTCCTCAAAGTGACCGACGGCGGCGACGGGCCCGGCTGCGATCAGGCCGACTGGGCGGACGCGCAGTTTGTGATGAAGGACGGCGCGGTGCGACAGCTCGACGACGGCCAAAGCCGCCTGCCCTTTTCCCAAGCCAAAGCCCCCTTCTCCTTCAAGTACGACGGTGTCTCCTCCGGCACCTTTCTGGACACATGGAAGCATGACGCCCATTTGGAGAACGATCATTGCCTCGCGCACTGGAGCGACCCGGCCACGGGCCTCTGCGTCACCGCCGAGGCCTTCTCCCACAGCCGTTTCCCCGCCACGGAATGGATCCTCTACTTTGAGAACCGGGGCACCCAGGACACGCCCCTGATCGAGAACGTGCAGGCCATGGACATCGCCATGCGGACCGGCGACGCCCGCCAGCCGCTGCTCCTGCACGAACTGGAGGGCGACGCCTGCGGCGCGACCAGTTTCCTGCCCAAGACCACCCGGGTGGAAATGGGCGCCAAAATCGACCGCGCGCCGACCGGCGGACGCTCGTCCTCCATCAGCGCCTTCCCCTTCTTCACCACCGAGTACAACAACCAGGGCCTGATCGTCGCCGTCGGCTGGACGGGCCAATGGGCCTCGCATATCGAGCGCGCCGAAAACGGCCCGGTCCAAATCCGCGCCGGCATGGAACTGACCCACTTGGTGCTGCACCCCGGCGAGCGCATCCGCACGCCGCGCATGCTCGTCATGGCATGGGCGGGCGACCGCGCCAACGCGCAGAACCAGTTCCGCAGGCTCATGCTGCTCCGTTCGCCGCAGGAGCAGGGCCGCCCGGTGCCGCTGCCCGTGGCGCTGCAAACCTTCGACCGCTACAACGCACGCCCCGAGTGGACCTGCGAGGACGGCCAGGTGAAGGCCGTCGACACCGCGCACGAACTCGGCTGCGACACCTACTGGTTCGACGCGGCGTGGTTTCCGAAACACTTCCCGGAGGGCGTGGGCAGTTGGTTTGCCGATCCGAAAGAGTTTCCCCGCGGCCTCAAGCCCATCGGGGACCGCTGCCACAAATACGGCATGAAGTTTGTGCTCTGGTTTGAACCCGAGCGCGTGGCCAAGGACACGCAGATTTCGAACGAGCACCCCGAATTCGTTTTCGGCGGCAAAGAAGGCGGCCTCTTCATGCTCAACGACCCGAAAGCGCGCCGATTCCTCACCGATCTGCTCTCGCAGCGCATCGGGGAATACGGAATCGACGTCTACCGCAACGACTTCAACATGGACCCGCTGCCCTATTGGCGCAAGAACGACGCCCCGGACCGTCAGGGCATGACCGAAATCCGGTACATTGAGGGGCTCTATGCGATGTGGGATGAACTGCTCGCGCAGCATCCGGGGCTGATGATTGACAACTGCTCCAGCGGCGGACGCCGCATTGACATCGAGATGTGCTCGCGATCCGTGCCGCTGTGGCGCAGTGACACGAACTGTTCCCGCGGCAACTTCGAGTGGAAGCAGGCCCAGTCCATGACGCTGCCCATGTACGTCCCGCTCCAGACGGCCTGCATGTGGGCGCCCGAGGCCTATGACGAGCGCAGCGCAGCCACGGGCGGCCTGCTGTGCCAGCTCGACTATCTCGCCGACGACTTCCCCATGCACCGCGCCAAGGAACTCATCGCGGAGGCCAGGGACCGCCAGAAATACTGGTACGGCGACTTCTACCCGCTCACCCCGGTATCCAATGCAACCGACCAGTTCGCGGCGTGGCAGTTCCACCGCGCCGATCTCGACGAGGGCATCGTGCTCGCGTTTCGCCGCGACCATTGCCCGCAGGCGGGCATCATCGCCGGATTGGGCGCCATCGACCCCGCGGGCCGCTATACGGTCGACATGACCGACGAGAAGGGCGTAACCGCTTCAAGCGAGGCGGACGGCAAAGAGCTTCAGTCAAACCTCGTGCTGCGCATTCCGGAGAAGGGGCAGTCGCTGGCGGTGAAGTACCGGAGGATCAAATAAGGCATTCGTGGGATGCGCTGGGTGTGCGGGGAATTGGGTGCGCCGCCGTGGGGTGCCGCGGTTCCTTGAAGCGGGCTGGTCTTGACATGCTCTGGCGGTCACCCGCGCCTAAGGCTTCGTTTGCGTCCGTGTGCGCGCAGGCGCCTGTCCCGGTGTGTTCATCTGCTGCTGGATGGATTCAATGTCACGGGCGGCCTGGGTGCCCATGAAGGAGCCCGGCTCAATCTGGGTGATGCGCTGGAAACTCGACAGGGCGCCTTGCAGGTCGCCTGCCTCCTGCTGCGCGTAGGCCATGTGCGAGAGCGCTTCCATGTTGTTCGGGCGGATTTTCAGGGCGGCCTCATAATACGGCACCGCAAGTTCCGGCTGCCCCGTCTGGCTGAAAGTGTTTCCCATCTGCACGAGGGGTGTCTCGCTGTTCGGCTGCAGCGCCGCCATCGCCTGGTATTCCGCAACTGCCTGGTCAACCTGTCCCACCCCCCGGTAGAAGTCGCCCAACGTGCGGTGCGCGTCAATCGAGGCCGGCTCCCCTGCCGCCCACTGGCGCAGTGCTTCGCCCTGCTCCGCGGTCATGTTCATCTGCCCGTAGACACCGGCCGCCTGGGCGTAAGACCGCGGATCACCGGCGCTCATGGATTGAAAATCCGAGAGATACTGCACCGCCTGGTCCTCCAGGCCGTTCCGCGCGTAGGCTTCAGCCGCCGAAAGGCGCGCGGACTTGTCTTCGGGACTGTTTTGAATCCAGTTCTGGTAGGTGCCCAGTTCCTCTTCGAAGTTGCCAAGCTGCCGCTGGACCTTGGCAAGGCTGCGCCATGCCTCGTTGTTTTTCGGGTCTGCCTGCACACTCTGCTGGAGCTTCGCGAGGGCATCATCGAGACGGTTTGCCTTGATGGACTCCTGGGCCTTCAGGGAAAGTTCGTTTGATCGGGCCGAGTTGGCGGCGGAGACGGCCTTGCCGCCCGCAGCCGCTCCTTTGGCGCCTGCTGGGGCGGCCTTGCCGCCCGCGGGGTTGACGCCGGCGCCGTTGGGGGTTCCAGGCGATGGATTCCCGCCCTTTTCAGCGTCTGACTGGGGGCCGGGTCCCTTTGCCGACCCGCCTTCGCCGGAGGCCGTGCCTTCGGCCGTTGCAGACGCGGAGGCCTTCGCGGCCCCGCCGCTCTCCCCCCTCGTGGATCGGCCTGCGGGGGGTTTCCAAAAGTCACCGCCCGGGCCGTTAATTACGCGTCCCCGATCCACTTCGGCTCTGCGTGCCTCCCCGTGCGGTCCCGCGGCGGCGATGCGGAGCGCATCGACTTCACCACGCGCCACCCACAGCCTGAAAGACTGCACCACGGTGGCAAACACAAAGACCACCGCGAACACACTCAGTGTTATTGTCAGCCTATGCATCATGGTTGAACATCTTGCCCGCGGTGCAACACCTCTGGTTCAGTAAAACATCATCCCTTCGGATAACGATCCGAAACGGTTTCGCAGGGACAGGCGCGGCGGGAACAGGCCGGCGCAAAGGCCGGCGCGAAAAACGCACAAGCCGCCCCAAATGGGTTCTAGAAAAAATACTGGCTGACGAAACGCCGGAACCTGCGCAGGATGCGCAGGCTGCCGGTGACGTTTTGGTCGATGCGGCCGCTGCCCGTCGCGTTGCGGAATTCTAGCCCGTGGCGGATGATGCCGATGATGGGGGTGTGCTCTTCGGTGTTGAGGTTCGACGGCATGTCCACGCCCTGGGGCAGCCCGGGGCGGGTGTTCACGCCGCACAGCGCGCCGGCGAGCTCCTCAATCTTGTGGATGCGCGCGCCGCCGCCGGTGATCACCAGGCCCCGCGCAAGCCGGCCCTGGTAGCCCCGGCTCTTCACCGAGGCGGCGAGTTTCTCCATCAACTCCCGTCCGCGCGCGAAAATAATGTGGTCCAGCTCGCTCTTGGGCACCGAATTGCGCGCGCCAGGCGGCACGTTGTGCAGTTTCACCGGCGCCGCGTCGTCCCGGCCGGCGCCGGCCTTGATGGCCGCCTGCACAATGCCCTCGTCGGAGTCGGCCGCGGGGGGCGGCGTGAGGGATTCCTTGATGAGCCGGCTGCTGATGCCGTATTCGACCAGCAGCGAAGCGGCCTCGTCGAAGGGAACGTTCAGCGCGGCGGCGATGTCGTTCTGAATGAGCGACATGCCCCACTTGAAGGTTTCCGTGCCGACCAGGCTGCCGTCCTGGTAGACGGCGGCCCCGACCGCCGAGTCGCCCAGATCGGCCACGGCCACGCCCAGGCGCATGTCGTCGGGCGTGAGGCAGCCGAGCGCCGCGGCGATGGGCATGTAGACCATGTCCTCGACCACGCAGTTCTGCGACTCGACGCACTTCTGCAAGTTGTTGACCACGACCATGGGCACCAGCGCAAAGTGCATGCGCGCGCGCAGCACCGAGGCGCGCATGTTCAGCGGCTCGGCCACGCGCAGGTCGTCAATGTACCATTCCTGCGCGGTGACCGAGGAGAGGCTCTGCATCCCCGCGGCGGAGGAGCTGGCCGCCGCCTGCTGGCGGGCCTCCTCAAGATGCTCCAAATCCACCACGCCACCCTGCACGGGCAGGTTGCCGTCGCGGATGAGCGAGTTGACCTGCGGCGCGGAGACGCCGCAGAAAACGGACTGCACACGCACGCCCTAGGTGCGCACGGCCTCCTGAAGCGCCTTGCGGAACACGGCCTGCGCGGCCCCAAGATTCTGGATTTGCCCCCGGATGACACAGCCCTGCGACGGGGCCGAGCCGTAGCCAAGCAGCTTCACCGAGCCGTCGGCAAGCCGCTGGGCCACAAGCACGCGCACGAAGCGGGCGCCGAAGTCGACCCCCGCGACAATCTCACCTTTTCTGCCCATTACAATCCTTCCGCGTTTTCCTGCCATTCCGCACGGGGCGGCGGCTGACGTGCTCCTGCGGCCTGTAGCATGCTAGAAAAGCAGTTCTTCGTCCCTGGCGTCGTTGGACGGTTCCGCTTCTTTTTCCTGCACGGGTTCATCGCATTCTTCCGGCTTCTCCTCATCCTCGCCGAGCAGGGGCCGCTCAATGGACCGGACCGAGCGCTTGCGCCGCTCCACGTCGGCGCAGATGGCGGAGATTTCGCCCTCAATGCGGATGCGCTCGGCGCGCATCGTGTCGAGTTTGGCGCGGGCGGATTCGAGGAACTCCCGGGCCGCTTCCTCCTCCTCGTTGAGCGACTCGATCTCCGTCTGGATCAGGCTTTCCCCGGCGACGGACGCGGCGCGCTCCGATTCGCGCTCGTGCAGCGCGGCCGCCTCGTTCGCGCGGCGCTCCTGCAGGGCCTGTATCTGCGCGTCGAGGCCGTCCACCTCCTCTTTGCGCGCGTGAATCTCCTCGTCCAGCTTCGAGATGCGCTCACGGCAGGCCTGCGATTCGGCCTCGCGCGCGCTGATTTCGGTTTCGGCATGCTGTACGCGGGCTTCCGCGTCGGACACGCGGTGCTGCCCTTCCTCAATGGCCGAACCGTTCATGCTGAGCCGGTCCCGCGCCACCGCCAGATTATCCTGTGCCGTGTCGATTTCGCGGCGGGCCAGCGAGGCCGCCAGGCGGATGGCCAGTGTCTTGGCCTGCGCCACATCGCCCGTCATGATGGCCTGCTGCATGGCCGCGTTAAGCGCTTCCACCGTCTCTTCAATGGTCTCCACGGGAACGGGCTCCAAAGTGGGTGCCGGCGCGGCGGCCGGTTCCGGTTCGGTCTCAACAGCGGTCTCCGGCTCGGATGTTTCTTCCGGGGGGGCCGGGGCTTCCTCTTCCTCTTCCTCTTCATGCTCGGGTTCGGGTTCGGGTTCGAAGGTCTCTTCTTCGGTCTTCAACGCTGCCGGACCGCGTTCAATGGAGAGTTCGGGCTCTTCCGGCAGGGGCAATTCCGGCGCTTCCACTCCAAACCCTTTCAGGGTTGCCGACGACGGTTCATCAATTGCGGGTGCCGGTTCGGGAGTGGAGGGGGTCTGCGCCGGTTCAACGGAGGGGGTGGGGTCATCCACCGCAACTTCCGGTTCGGCGGCTTCATCTTCGATAAGTTCTATGCCGCGCTCCTTGAGCGTGGCGACCGCGCGCGCATAATGATCGGTCCAGCCGTAGCGGCCCAGATCGGAGACGCGGTCAAGGATGAGATCGCCCACCATGAGCGACAGAATATCGTGTGACTTGTGGAGAAATGGCAGACATTCCGCGGCGCGGCCCGCGCGGTCATAACTCGACAGCACACGCGCCGTGTCGATCAGCGCGCGCTGCAGACTGGTCCAGTTCTGGTCCAGGCAAACCTTCAGGGAGGCGGTCAGCTCCTGCATGCATTCGCCGGGCCAGGGACCGTTGGGAATGCTTTGCGCCCGTGTGAAATGCCGGCAAAACCGGCCCAGGGCGGAAAACAAACTCTGGGTCGGATCCGTCTGGGCCACCGGGTTGTCACGGGAATCGGATACTGCCATGGCCTGCTCCTCCGGCGTTGCTTCCAGCGGGTTGTGGTCATCATGCGGTTGCGGGACGGGGTTGGCCACTCCGTCCGGGGGCGGATCGGTGGCGTCACCAAAGAGGCGGCGCCCCATGGCGGCCCACGTTTTGTCGCGCTTTCCGAACAGCACCGATGACACCTCCATTGGCATTTTAGCACAAGGGGTGATGGAGCGCAATATATAGTGGCGGGCATCTCCGGTATCTCCCGCAGGGCACAATATAGCCGTCTTTAGCCCTGCTTGTGACCGCGAAATACCCCTTGCTTCAATGACTTTTTGAATGAAGCGCGCGCCAATTCGTCTTGTTGAATGTGCCCGAAAGCGGATGCAAGGAGGCGAAAGCCATGAACGCGGGAATGTATAGGCGGTTCTTGACGGTGGTGACGGTGCTTGTGCTGGCCGCCCTGTCGGCGGGTGCCCAGGAACTGCAACTGCACGGCCGTGTCAGCTATGACACGAAGGGCATGCTGGTAAAGGGCACGGCGGACAAGGACTGGGAACGGGCAACGCTCAATACCCTGCTCATGCCCGGTGACGCGCTCTGGGTGGATCAGGGCGGCCTGTCCGAAGTGGAGCTGGCCGGCGGTTCCTTTCTGCGCTTGGCCGACGGAAGCAAGGCGGAGCTGCAAGCCCTGCCGCCCGCGGCGAATGTGCGCGGCTGGGTGGGTTCGCTCTATGTGCAGCGCGTCAGCCGCAGCCAGGGCTCATTTGTCATCACCACCCCGGCCTGCCAGGTGGACGTGCCGATAGACTCCTGCGTGCGGGTGGACATCGACGAGAAGGGCGGCGCAACGGTCAGCGTGCGCTGGGGCGGCGCGGAGGTGCGCACGGACGCTGGCGCGCCGGTGCGCCTTGTGGAGGCGCAGCGCCTGTGGGTGGACCCGGGCTATTTGCCGTCGGACCCCGTGGGCTTTGACCGCGCTGAAAGCGACTCCTTTGACCAGTGGAACAATGACCGCGCCGCCGTGCTGGCCAACGGTTACAGAACGCTTCCCAAAGAGGTGGAAATCGCCGCGCCGGTGGTGGGCGTGTCCGACCTCGCCTCCTACGGTGAATGGGTCTATGTGGACAGTCGGCCCTGCTGGCGGCCGACCGTGGTGGTGGACTACGTGCCCTACCGGTATGGCTGCTGGAACTACTGCCCTTCCGTGGGCAATGTCTGGGTCGGCGCATACCCGTTCTGCTACGTGACCTCCCACTATGGCCGCTGGTCCCATGCGGAGTCCTACGGCTGGGTCTGGTCCTATGATCCGGTTTGGAGCCCCGCATGGGCGACAACAGTCTGCGCGGGCGACTATCTCATGTGGGCACCGATGGGCTTTGACAACCGGCCGGTGATGATAACGCAATCGGCGCACTTCGGCCTGGGTGGTGTGGACTTCTGCGTGTCCAGCACCAGTTGGATGCCCATGAGCTATGTGACGACGGGCTGGGCACCCGTTTCGGCCTGCACACCCGTGTTCGCCGACACGCTCTGCACCCTGCCTTCGGCGCAAATAAACGTGTGGAACATTTATGGCGGCGAACACCACCGGCCGCACCCCTTTGACGGCAACGTGTTCCATGAGCGCGACTACAATCCGCCCCGAAGCATCCGCGGCGTGGCCGCGCCGCATGACGGGCCCGCCCCCGGCGAGCGCGTCCATGCGCTGGAAGCGCGCATGGGCCGCGATCATTTCTCGCCCGTGGAGCACAGCGGCGCGCGCATGGAACGCTCGGCCGCCGGACACGGCTCCTCGCTGCGCAATGTGCGCCTTGAAAACGCCACGGCACTGCAGCCGGACACCGCTCCCGGCCTCGCCGAACTGCGCCACGGGCGGTCCATGGGCGGCAACGGCTCGAATACCGAGGCGCGACGGGAACCGGGCGGACGGGAACTGCGCACAGGCAGCCCGGCGGGATCCGGCAGCCCTGAAGCGCGGGAAAACCCTCCCGTCAGCGGCGAGGGCAGGACGCCGGTGCGCGGCGAAACACGCGCCCTGCGCGGAACATCCGACGGAATGACTGCCAACGGCGGGTCCGGAAATGACCGCGTCCTGCGCGGCGCGCCTTCGACCACGGCGTCGCGGGGCGGCGCTTCGGCCCGGGGCTCCCTGCGTGACATAGATCCCGGCTCACCGGCCCCGGGCGGGCCATCGCGTTTTCAGTCCGTCCCGGAAAAGACACCCGTGCGCGGCGGCGCAAGAATGGCCCCGGACGCATCGCCTGCACCGTCCTCCGAATCGCGGCGCGATTCGGGAATGAACACACGGTCCTCGTCGCGCCTCTCCGACCTGCCGACCTTCCCGTCAGCACGCAGTGCGCGTCCGTTGTCCTTTGACACCGATGCCTCGCGGGGCGCATCGCCCCGCATGACATCGCCCCGTGCTGAGACATCCATTCCGCGCAACGAGGCGCCGTCGCCGCGCGTGGAAAGCGCGCCGCGCAGTGAGGCCCCGGCACCCACCGTCGAGCATTCCGAGCCGGTGGTCCCGCAGCAGCGCTACGAGGCGCCGCAGCCCCGTGTCGAACGAAACTCCCCGGCGCAGCAGCCGCGAATCGAGGCACCGCAGCAGCGTGTCGAAGTGCGGCAACCCCGTGTCGAGGCGCCGCAGCAGCGCATTGAGACACCGCAGCCCCGGTTCGAGCGGAGCGCGCCGGTGCAGCAACCCCGCTACGAGGCCCCCCAGCCCCGCTTTGAAGCGCCGCGCGCTTCCGCGCCGTCGGTGTCTCCGCGGACGAATAATTCAGACAACAACAGTTCCTCACGCACACGCGGCGAGGGCCGCGGCCGCTAGCCGGATCATGCGCAGCGTTGACGAACAGGTGAAGAAGGTATCTTACTCGGAGCGCCCGTCACTCCCGCGAAGGCGGCAGCATCCCTGAACGCTCTTTGCCCCGCATAGAATCAATGACCCGTTGAAATGTGCACTCTGCTTGACGACGGGGAGACTGCCCGCCGCGATTGACCGTAATGTTCCCGCATTTGCCGGGCACCCGCCCGGACTGGAGGTGTTCTATGAACCGCATGATCGTGTCGATGCCCGTGCTCGCCCTGGCCGTGATCACGCTGCTCCTTGTTTCCGGATGTCCTGTAACGCCAGCCACGCAAGACCGGGGCTACCAGACCGGAAACGGCGGTGACTGGATTCAGGCCGATTATGACCTGGGATTCTCCGACGGCTTCCTGGTCGATGACCAGTACTGGAAGGGTTTCGACGACAGCTACGGCACGCAGGACGCCGGACCCATGCTCTACGGCGGCGCGGACATTCCCTACGTGACCTCGCCCGCCTATGACGCGGGCTACTGGGACGGCGTGTGGTACGCGTACAACGACGGCTACTTCGTCGCCTACGACTACGCCTTCACCATCGGGTTCAGCGAGGGGTATGACTTGGGATTCCAAGCCGATTGGATCAATTTCCTCAAGAACGACCAGCATGTCGAATACTACGACGGCGGCTTCACGGACGGCTACAACGACGGTTTCTCCGAGGGGCGTGTGCTCGGGGCCTACGATTACAGCACCGGCCGTGCCTATGACTGGATCGACGCGATGATGTACTACCGCGAAGGCAATGATGTGTATCTTGACCAGGTCAGCCTGGGCACAGGCGCGGACGGGCCGGTCGTGCTGTACGTCTATGGCACGGACCCCAACGATCTCGTCGCAGCCAAGTCAACTGCCGCCGCGGCCGACCATGGCCGGTCCATACGCCGCAACGACGACGACACGGCCAAGAGCGCCAAGACCACCATCCCCGCCGTCAGCTACCGCACCCTGCCGGACAGCGAGCGCGCGCGTTTCAATGTCGCCCCCGCCACAAGCCCCCGATCCAGTGCCGCCCTCAACATCAAAACGACCTGGGCGCAGCGCATAGACGCCTACCGCGCCGCACAGGCAGGCAAGTAATCCGGGCTCCCGACAGGAATTTGGAAAGGGCAGTTGGGCATGCCAGGGCAGGTTCAAGCCCTGGCGCGACGGACGGAATGGACGGTATGGACGATATGGACAAACTGGTGGATGCGTCGTATCCGCGGCCATTCGCGGCCATGCCGTCCATATCGTCCATAGTGTCCATTCCGTCCATTCCGTCCATAGTGTCCATTCCGTCCATCGCTCCGCGGCATTCCTCCCAACCCAACCGCCGTCAATAGAGCATCATGTCTTCCCCCATCCGGCGAAACCTTTTCGTCAGACCGGGGTATTACATAGTTTAGCGCGGGCAGGCTCAAAATATGGTTGTCCGAGCGGAACTTCTTGAGAATAAACCACAACAGCTTGTGGTTCCGCCTTGAATTGAACCCACAAGTCCGGTACCATTAACCGGGGTACATTCCCCTAAACACCACCATGTCCAATCGATTGCCATATGACTGGTTTCGGGACAGCGCCACGAGCGTAATGGCCCGAATGCTCCTTATTTCAGCCGTGCTTCATGTGCTGCTGATCGTGGGCGTTATTGTCTGGTTCAGTCGGCACAAGGCGGTGGAACCCAAACTGATCAACGTGTCGCTCGTCGCCGCACCGGGGCCCATGACACCCATGCCCGGTTCGGCTGGCGCGCCGCCCCCACCCCCGCCGCCGGAGAACCCCGGTCCCGAAGCGGCCCCACCGAAACCGGAGCCGCCCAAACCGGAGCCCCCGAAGCCGGAACCAAAGCCGGAACCGCCAAAACCCGAACCACCCAAGCCTGAGCCAAAGCCGGACAAGCCAAAACCGGAACCGAAACCGGAAAAACCGCCCAAGCCCAGCACCAAGGAAGAGGAAAAGCCCAAAAAACCAAAACCGGTGGACCTCAAGCCAGTGCCCGACCCAAAGGACGAGAAGCCCAAGAAAACAGACTTGAAGCCGGTGGCGGACCCGAAAGACGAGCCGGTCCAGAAGACCCCGCAGAAGACTGGCGGCAAACCTGTGCCCAAGACGAAAGGGCCGACGCTTCTCGGCGCGGAGCCGAGCGACAACGTCATGCCCTCGGATGTGCCCATTTCCATGGCCGTCGGCGGCCAAACCGGCCCGCCCACCGCAATGGGAAGCTGGCCCGGACTCTTGCAGCGGCAGGTGTATCTGCAATGGATCGTCCCCAACGGCATCCCCATGAACGACGCGAGGTATCTGCCGCAGATAACGGTGACCATCGGCCGGGACGGAAGGATTATCGACCGGCCCCAGGTGACCAAGCCTTCGCCAAGCACCGCACTGGACGACTCCTGTGTGCAGGCGCTGGTCAACGCCACCATCCCGCCGTTCCCGGACAATTTTGAAGAGCCGACCATTACGCTAGTGGTGCAGTTCTCGCCCATGGGCCGTCAGGCCATGGGCGGCGGGCTGCAGCCGTCCAACCCGTCCCCGTGAGCACGCCGACGGGAACCTTACGCCGGAATGGGATATAATCGTCTGGTGGGTGTCAAGCCCGCAGCGAAGGAAGAAAACAACGACCCCGGCGCCCCGGCGCCCAAGGAGAATGCACTGTGCCCAGCATGATGAGGTGTGTGTCGGTTTTGGCGCTCGCCGCCCTTGCGGCCGCGTCCGCAACGGCCCAGCAGCCGATGATGGTCAACATCCAGAAGGGTTCGGACGTGCGCATCGCTGTCGCCGTGCCGCCCTTTGCCACCGCCGATGCCGGACTGAAGGCGGCGTCCGAGGAAATGGCGCAAACCGTGGCCGACGACCTGCTCTTCGCGGGCGTGTTCGCCATCATTCCGCGCAACATGTACCCGCCCAACTTCGCCGGGTTCACCTCCGACATGAAATCCATTGATTTCCCGGCGTGGCGCGCCGCGGGCGCGCAGAACCTGGTGTACGGCCTGGTCCTGCAGGAGGGTGGCCAGATTGTGGGCCAGTTCCGCCTCTTCGACCTGGTTTCCAACAACCAGGTCTACGGCCAGGAGGTGCGCGTGGCCCAGGGCAGCCAGCGCCTCGCGGCGCACCGCTTCTCCGAGGAGGTCATCCGCTATCTGGACGCGGTTGCCGGCGCGGGCACCTCCGAGATTGTGTTCACCGGCATCTCGGGAAAGACCAAGGAAATCTACGTCGCCGACTATGACGGCGCAAACGCCAAGAAACTGACCGACCATGGCTCGGTCTCCATCAAGCCGAAAATCTCGCCCGACGGCAACCAGATCGCCTACCTGTCCTACAAGGACCGGTATTCCTTCCTGTACGTGCTGGACCGGCGCACCGGCAAGTCCACCGTCCTGTCCAAAGAGGTGGGGCTCAACTCCTCGCCGTCCTGGTCGCCCGACGGCAAGCGGCTCGCCATGACGCTCAGCAAGGACGGCAACACGGAAATCTATCTGCGCAACCCCGACGGGTCCGACCCGGTGCGCCTGACACGCAACAAGGACGGCGACACCTCGCCGTGCTTCTCGCCCGACGGCAGCAAGATTGTCTTTGTCAGCGACCGCGCCGGCAAGCCCCAGATCTTCGTGATGGACGCCGACGGCGGCAACCAGACCCGCATCTCCTTCCACGGCGGCAACGCCTATGATCCGACGTGGTCGCCCGACGGCAAAAAGATAGCGTTCGTGTCGGAACTCAAGGGGGAGGGTTTCGAGATCTACGTGATGAACCCGGACGGGTCCGGCGCGACCCAGCTCACCACGTCAAACGGCATCAACGAATCACCGAGTTGGAGTCCCGATTCCCGCCATGTGATCTTCTCGTCGAGCCGGGGCGGTGCCAGCGCGCTGTTTGCCGTCAACGTGACCACCGGCCAAGAAACCCGCATCCCAAAAATGACGCTGCCGGCCGAAGGCCCCTCTTGGGGGCCGCGCCGCCGCTGACGCACCCCGCACACTCCCCGAATCATCCACCCATCCCCGGCCCCCGCGCCGGGGATGCTTGTATTATCAGCAGTCGGCTTGCCCGTTATTGTCCGAAGCCCTTGAGGCTATGGAATCTATGGACGCGATATGGATGATATGGACAATATGGACAGATGTCTGGATTCCCTGCCAGGTTAGTCCATCCCGTCCATCCCGTCCATTTCGTCCATGACATGAACCTGCCAGGGCAAACCATCCTGTTCTTTCCAGGGCAGGAGGCGGCCAGCCCGCGCTCAGGTGGTCGGCGCGGCCGGCGCGGCCGCGCCGGCAGGCGGCGCAGTGGGCGTGACGAGCGACATGAGCGTCACGTCGCAGTCAAGGCCCTTGCCGCTGACCGCCGGGCGCATGGACTCCATCTTGTAGACGGCAATGAGATTGCCGCCCGAATAGAGCCCGTGAAACAGGCCGATAATCTCGTCGAACGAGACGCCTTCGAGGCGCAACTGCACCATCGGCTCGCTTGCGGACCCGTTGTGCGGCTTGAATTGGTCAAGCTGGGCGCGATCGCGCAGCCCCTGGGTGTTGAGCAGCCCGTCCACAAAGGCAAACATCTCGAAATTGGCGGGGCGCTTGGCCAGCAGCTCCATAAGCTGTTTCTGCCGGGCAAGGCGGTCAGCCTCGTCCATCCGGGCCACTTCCTGCGTTTTCAGGTCGGTGCGCGCCTCCTCAAGCGTGGTCTGCGACTTCAGGCAGGCCCGCCGCGGTCCGGCGGGAATGAACAGCGCCAGCATCACCACGAGGGTGATGGCGAGTATGCCGAGGATGAGCCCGACCTGGCTGCGCTTGTCAGGGTTTTGCTTCATTGGTGCTCACCTCCTCGTGGGGCCGCACCGCGCGCACGCGGAAGAACGTCTTGGCACCCTGCAGTTTGATGTTGGGGTCGTCGGCCACCTTGAACATGGACGACTTCTTCAGTTCCTCAAACGCCGCGTGGAATTCCGTGGCGTTGGGCGTTTCGCCCGAGATGGAAAGCCAGGCGCCCTGCGCGCCGGGCGGCGCGATCTTCACCTCGGTCACGGTCACCTTCTTTTCCGGCATCCGCGCGCCGATTTCCCTGAGCAGATCGATTACGGGCGGATCGCCGAAGGTGGTGACATCGACGTCCTGGCCAAGCCCCGCCTTCGACATCGTGTCTATTTCCCCCTTGAGCGACTCGATTTTGGCGCGAATGTCCTCGGTCACGTGCCTGTTGCGGGCCGCCGTCTCGAAGTAGTAGAAACCCCACCCGAGCACGAGGACCAGGCCAAGGCACGCGGAAAACAGCAGGTGCGGCACCAGCCCGCCCGTCGAACTCTCCCAGTTCCGTTCCGACTTGAGCAGGTCAAAGGAGAATTCCGTTCCCGACGCGGCGTGGGCCGCGCCAAAGGCGGCCTCCCACCGGTTGAACCGGGTGCCGTCGCCGTCGCGGCGGCGGATGGCCTTCCCGCCGCGCACGCCGTCCAGCAGCACCGAGGGAACCACGGGAAGATTGAGCGCCTGGCTGAACGCCTCCACCTGCTCCGGGGAAAGGTCGGCGCCGGTCAGGTTGAGTTCGGCTATTTCGCCGCCGCCGCGCCATTGGGCCATGAAAGAGCGCAGCGTGTTCTGCACCTCCCGCGCCATGCGGGCGGGATTGGCGCTTAGCGCCGGACCGCCCATGGGCAGATAGCGGAAAAAGGCCAGGGCGCGCTGGTGCATGACGGCAAGGCAGGCCCCGTTCTCCCGCAAATGCAGCACCGCCTCAAGTCCCTTGGACGGACGGCGCTTGGCCCGCCACAGCGCCGTGAGTCCGCAGACGTCCAGATTCACCGCCTCGGGCTCAATACCCATGGCATCAAGCAGCGCAAGCGGCTCCTCAAGGTGCATGCGGCGCATGCCAACGGCCAGCACCTCCGTCTCTCCGCCGATTTCGGCGACGATATGGTGGTCCAGCGCCAGCTCCTCAAGGGGAAACGGAAGGTGCGACTCGATCTCAAACGGCACCGCCTTGGCCACGCGGGCAACCCCGCGGAAGGGCACCGTGAGCGTGCGCACGGTGGCGCGCGACGCGTCCGCGCAGAAAACGAACGCCGTCGGACGGCTGCGCACGCGCCCCAGCGCGTCGTCGAGCGCCTTGGCCAGCGCGTCCCGCCGTTCCTCCGGCGTCTCATAGACCGCCGTTTCCGCGTACGCCTCCACCAATCCGGGCCTTCGCCCGGTTTTCGCCACGACGACACGCACTTCGTCGCCGGCAAACTCCACCGCAGCCACCTTTGCACCAAACGCCATTGCTTCACTCCGTGGGCGGACCGTCCACCCGGGTTGCACCGCGCCCGGAAGGCGCGGGTGCCCAAAATAACCGAATCAGCGTATCACCTTCCAGTCCAAAATGCGGAACGGCTCGGCGGGCACCAGCGGCACGCCGTACGCATCCGCCAGCGCCTGCAGATTGCCGTTCGGCATGTTTCCCTGCTGCGCCACGTTGCCCGGCAGCAAGCCGCCATTCGCGGCGGTACCCCCCGTCTGCGCGCCGCCCCGCGTCTGCATTCCGCTCAAGCCCGAACCTGCGCCGGTCGCGGCCTTCATAATGCCCCCCGTCCGGGAGCTTCCACCAATGCCGCCGATGCCCCCCGTGGAGGTGCCCGGCTTGACGCCGGTGGTGCCGCCCGTGTTCGTGAGGGGCAGTGTGTTCGGCTGGCCGCCGCCGTTCTGCAGAGTGGAAATGTCCAACGGTGTGCGCCAAACGTAGGCCTCAACCCGCACAAGCACGTCATCCAGCATGCCGTCGCCGTAAATGCGGAAGACATTGCTGTTCACCCTGAACAAATGCCTCATCTGCTGCTGCTGTTGCTGCTGCTGCATAAGCTGGTTCGGCGGCACAACCGCGCCGTTTGTTGCGATTGGCCGGGTCGTGCCCGTCAGCGGCGACTGCCCGAAACCGGACCGCCCAAGCCCGGACTGGCCGAATCCAGACTGGCCGAATCCAGAGCCGCCCCCAAAGCTTCCCCGGCTGCCTCCCAACTGCTTTTCCGGGTCCTCCAGGCTCTTCTGCTTGAAGCCGCCCGTCCGACCCGGTGTGGACGTGGCGCCAAAACCGGGTTTCGTGGCGGTGCCTCCGGTGGCACCCACGCCCGGCGTCACGCCGGCGCCCGGACTGACCATGCCAGAAATACGGCTCAGATCCTGGTAGGGCTGCGAGCGCACCTCCTCATAAATCTCCTGCGCCTGCTGCGTGTCCGCGGTGCCGCCGCTTTGGGCTCCCAGCATGGCCGCAAGCACCTCCACGGGGGCGGTGTTCACGTTGACCGCGCCGTTCGGATCCCCGTTCACGGTCAGATACTCGGACAGCGGCAACTGGTTCTGATCCGGATCGCCGAAGTAAAGCTCCGGCGTGACCCCCTTGATCAGCAGCAGCTCTTCAATGGAATCCATCGGGCCGTTCTTGCAGGCGTACGGGTTTTCAAGGCCCATGTAGTAGCTGTTTTCCGCCCCGTCCGGCTCCTCGGCGTCCATGTCATTAAAGTCAATCCAGTCGATAATGGCGTCCACCGGATCCTTCTCGCTTTCGCTGCGCAGCGCAAAGAAGCTGTGCAGCGCCGTGATGAGCACCTCGTTGCGCTGGGGCATGCCGCCGCTCGTGCTCGGCTGGATGAGCGCGTTCAGGTTAATCTTTCCATATTCGTCCGAAATGGTGGATCGCATCATCGCGTCGTTGATCGGCTCAAAGGGCAGGCCCGCGGCCCACTCGTCCGTCATGCCGTCATAATCCGGCTGGCCGTCCGTCTGCGTTTGGATCTGGTCGTCGGCCAGCAGCGATATGCCGTTGGCCACGGCCGACTTGGCCGCCAGCAGCGCCTGGAAATCAGAGCCCTGGTTTTCCGCGAGCGAGGCCGAAACCTCCATCTCGTACATGAACCCCACGACAAGCGCGCTCAGCAGCGACACAAACACGAGCGCCAGCACGAGGGCAATGCCCTCGCGCCCGCCGCGCGCACCGGCCCCGCCGCCGGGACCAGTCCTTCTATTTGAAGCTCTTGGACGACTTGACATCGTTGCTCATGTCCCCAGACGCGGAATCCAGCCGCGCATGGTTCAAATCCAGAAACGGGCCCTCAACGCCCGCGCCGGGGGCAACGGGCTCCATCACCTCGATATCCGGCGTTTCCGACAGATCCACGCCCGCAGCATTGTCCGCGGCGCGCTCCTCCTCGGACCGGGGGAAATTCACCCGAACCCACACGGCCCACGGAAGCCGCTGCTCGGCAACCGAATCCCATTCCTTCTTCCAGTCCTGCGAAAGACCGTCATAATACAGCGCCTCGAAGGAGGCGACCGGAATCGCGCGCTTCACGCTGGGCAACTGGTCCGAACCGCCGCCCCCGCCCTCATCGTAGGCCAGCGGCGACTCGGTGATCTGAAGCGCCATGCCCGGCCGCCCCGCGTCATCGCCGGGATAGCCCACCGCGGCCGCATCTATGTCCGAGGACGGGACCAGACTGTATTCCACCACCTTCATCACGCCCGGCAGCGCGTACGCGCCGGGCATCGGCAGCGAGGTGCAGAACCGCAGCTTGTCCGCCGGGCCGTATTGGCCGCTTTCATTGGTGCCGGAAAGCTGAAGCTCCTCGCGCATTCCCGTCGCGTCGGAAAAGATGGCGCCGAGATTCTCGGTCAGGCTGCGGCGCAGCGCCATCCGGTACGCCATCCGGTCCGCGTTGTCGCGCGCAATGGCCATCGTGTCCGTCACCGACGCAAACGTGGCGTACACAATCCCGATGACCACCGTCATCACCGACATCGCCACCAGCAGCTCCAGCAGGGTGAACCCGCGCGCCCGGCCGATCATCGCGACGCACTCTTTTTGAAGGACGAGCCGCGTGAACTCTTCGACCCGGACATGCCCGAACTCACGCCGCTGTGCACCGAGGACTTGCCCGAAAGGTTTGCCTTGTTGGTCGACTGATCCGACCCTGTGTAGAAGTAAAAGAAATCCAGCTTCTTTTCCCCGTCGGGCGTCTGCAGCCGCGCGGTCACCTGGTACAGCGGCACTTGCCCGTCGGAACTGGCGATTTGCGCCTCAAAGGCCCACCCGCACCCGGGATAGCGCGCCCCGAACTGGCCCGACGCGCCCAGACTGCCGGTCATCACCGCCACCTCGGCGCGCGACACCGCGCTTTCAAGCATTTGGCGCTCCTCAAGGGCGCTTTCGCTCTCCAGTTGCAGCCGCATCGCCGACTGGTGCGCGCCAATCAGGACAAAAAGGGCCGTGCCAAGAATGGACAGCGCCACCAGCACCTCAGCCAGGGTAAACCCCGCGCTGCTCCGGGCGCTCATAGGTCAAGCTTTCCCTGCCGGCAAAGGCCCCGGCCGTTCAGCGGATCCCAGTAGATTGTCATGTATTCGTTGTCGCCGTTGACAATATGAAACGCCGCCATGCTGGTCAGGCCCAGCGGCGACACCTCGACTTCGACCACGCCCTTGTGCAGCACCTCGCCGTCGCGCAGGATGGACACGATGCGCACCCCCTGCGGCAGCCGGTGCTTGCCCAGCACGCCGCCCTGCTCCTCCTCCTTCGGCTCATCATTCGAGAGGGTGAACTTCTTCTCAAACAGCGGGCCTATCTCGTCAAGGATTCCCTCTTTTTGTTTAACGTTTTTTGCGCGCGTTTCAAGCGACAGGCGCGCGAAACGGCCAAACTTGTCGTTCATCTGCTGATCCGCCAAATCCGGGTCGAATCCGCTGGGCAGCCCGCCCTTGATCGAGGAGTTCATGCCCTTCTTGCTGGAAAGCATGTCCGACATGTCGGACGACGACATCTTCTTGTCCCTTTTGGTCTGCTGAATCATGGACATCTGGTCCGCCGCCTTGGGCTTGCCGTCGGCATCCGTGTCCGGCTCGGGATAAATCAGACGGATGGCATAATACTCCTGCCTGTCAAGGTCAAAACGCACCGTTATGGGCGCCTTGAACAGGGCCGCCTCCGACACGGTCGCCGTGCCGAAGTTCGCCAGCCAGCGGCCCTCCCCGTCCAGCTCGCCAAAAGAGATAAGTCCGATAAACTGCGGCGCCGCGACGGCCACGACAATGCTGATGATCACCATGACCACACACAGCTCCAGCAGCGTGAAACCGCACTCTGCACCGCGCGGGGCGCGGCCGTTTTTGGGCCGGACGGGGTTCATGGCTTGCCGGATCGGCTTAGTCCGCGTTGGAAATGTCGGCGTCGTAGTCGCTGCCGCCCGGCGCGCCGTCACGGCCGTACGACACAATCTTGAAGCTGCGCGAGCCCTCTTTGGTGTACACGTAGGCGTTGCCCCACGGGTCCTTGGGGATCTTGGGGGGATCCATGAAGGGCGCCACCTCTTCGAGCGTGTTCGGCAGCTTGCGGTTGTTCTTCAGCATGTAGGCGGTCACCGCGCCGCTCATGGCCTTGATCTCGGACTTGGCCTTGGCCTGGTCGGCGTCGTCAAGCGCGCCGAACAGGTAAATGCCCGCCGTTGTGGCCAGAATGGCGATGATGGCGACCACCACCATCAACTCGACCAGCGTGAAGCCGGCTGCGCCGCGATTCCCGCGGCGGGGGGTGTTCTTGTCGGTCATGGGTTTCAATGTTTGCCTCCGACGTTGGTGCTCATTTTGAAGATCGGCAACAGAATGGCGAGAACCAAAGTGCCGACAAATATGCCCATCACGATAATTATAGCAGGTTCAATTAAGGCCACAATGGCGTCAATCGTCAGCCGCACGTCCTCGTCAAAAGTGTCCGCCACCTGCACAAGCATGCCTTCGAGTTCGCCGCTGCGCTGTCCCAGCTCGATCATGTGAATCATCATCGGCGGGAAAAGCCCTGTTTCCTTGAGCGGCTGCGCGAGGTCGCGGCCGCGCCGCACCCCCGCCTTCACCTCGTCCATGCGGCTCAAAATATATTTGTTGTCAATGACCGTGTTCACCACTTCGAGCGCCGGCAGCATGGTGAGGCCGCTCTGGAGCATGATGCCCAGCGTGCGGGTGAACCGGGCGCTGGCAAGTTTCTGGTGGAGCGACCCGTAAAGCGGGAAACGCAGTTTCGACCGGTCCCACGTCATGCGGCCCTTCTCGCTCGACACCCACATCCGCCAGAGGGTGAAGATCAGGAACACGGCGCCGATGATCAGAAACCACCAGTGGCCGATGAAATCGCTCACCGCGATCAGCGACTTGGTCAGTCCGGGAAGATCCCCGCCCTGCTTCTGGAACAGCTTGGTGATGCGCGGCACGATGATGGTCATCAGGAACACGACGATGGCCATCGCGAAACAGCCCATGAACGCCGGGTAGGCCAGGGTGGCGGTGATCTGCGCCCGCAGCTTGGCGTTGCGCTCCAGAATGTCCGCGAGCCGGATAAGCACCTGCTCGAGCGCGCCGCTCGTCTCGCCCGCCCGCACCATGTTCACATAGAGGGCCGAAAAGACCCGCGGGTGGTCGGCCAGGGAGTCGCCCAGGCTGTGGCCGCTGTTCACCTTCTCGCGCACGTCGAAAATCACCATGCGCAGGCGCTGCTTCGAGGTCTGGTCGATCATGGCGTTGAGCGCCTCGACCACCGGCATGCCCGCGTGCAGCAGCACCGCGAGCTGCCGGGTCATCATGGCAATGTCGCGCACGGACACACGGCCCCGCGACATGCGGCCCGCCCCGGGAACCGCCGCGCCGGGCGCGCCGCTTTCCGTCCCGTCGCTCAGGAACGTGGGGTACAGATCCTGCTCGCGCAGCTTGCGCCGCGCCGTCGCCGCATTGTCGGCGTCAATCACACCGCTCACGGTCTTGCCCGTGGCCTTGGACATCGCCTTGTATTCGAATACCGCCATGATTTACTCGATGACCTCCTCGACGAGATCATTGCGGGTCACGCGCAGAATCTCCTCGATGGTCGTCATGCCCCGCAGCACCTTCTGCGCGCCGTCCTCGCGCAGGGTGCGCATCCCCTGGCGGCGCGCCTCGCGCTTGAGCGCGTTCGAGTCCGCGCCCTTGAGCACCATCTCCTGGATCTTGGGCGTCATCACGAGCAGCTCAAAAATGCCGGTCCGGCCGAAATAGCCGCGGCCCGAACAGATGTCGCAGCCTTTGCCGCGCATCAGCGATCCCGCCTTCGGATCGGACGGGGAAATGCCTATCTCGCGCAGCGCCGAGTCCTCGGCCCCGCACGGCTCCTTGCAGTTGTCGCAAACGTGGCGCACCAGGCGCTGCGCCTGGATCGCAATCGTGGACGAGGTCACCAGGAAGGGCTCGATGCCCATGTTCATGAGCCGCGTCACGGCCCCGGCGCTGTCGTTGGTGTGCAGCGTGGCGAACACAAGATGGCCCGTGAGCGACGCCTGCACCGCCGTCTCCGCCGTCTCCATGTCGCGGATTTCGCCCACCAGAATGATGTCCGGGTCCTGGCGGACGATGCTGCGCAGGCCCGCGGCGAAAGTGAGCCCAATCTTGGGGCGCACCTGAATCTGGCCGATGCCCGCGATGATGTACTCGATCGGGTCCTCCACCGTGATGATGTTCTTGTCCGGCGAGTTCACGCGCTGCAGCGCGGCGTACAGCGTCGTCGACTTGCCCGATCCGGTCGGGCCCGTCACCAGGATGATTCCGTGCGAGCTTTGGATCAGCTTGTCCACCAGTTCATGGTCGCGCTTGTCCATGCCCAACTGCTCAAGGCTGAACAGGAAATTGCCCTTTTCCAGGATGCGCATCACCACCCGCTCGCCGTGGGCGATGGGGATGATGCTCACGCGGATGTCGATCTCCTTGCCGCTGAGCCGGATCTTGATGCGCCCGTCCTGGGGCAGACGGTGTTCGGCGATGTTCAGGTTCGCCATGATCTTCACGCGGGAGATGACCGCCGCCTGCTGCGACCGGGGGATGGTGAACTTTTCGTAGAGCACGCCGTCGATGCGGTACCGCACCCGCACGCTGTGCTCGAACGGCTCCATGTGGATGTCCGACGCGCGCTCGCGGACCGCACCGGAAATCACCAGGTTGATCAGCTTGATGATGGGCGCGTCGTCATCCGCGTCGAGCAGATCCTGGATGCGCCGGCTGTCCTGCATCAGGCTGGAGAGTTCCGCTTCTTCGCCCAGGCCGTCGAACAGGCCGCTGGAATCCTCGCCCTCGGCATAACCGGCGGAGAGCGCCGCGGCGAAGTCTGCCTCGCTCAGCACGGTGACTAGCAGGGGCAGGCCGTAATGGCGGCGCAACTCGGCCAGGGCTTCCGCCCGGGTGCTGGTCCGCACCGTGACGGCCAGCCCGCCCGTCGCGTCCGGCGAGGCCAGCACGCCGGCCGAGCGGGCATAGGCGTAGGGGATGCGCTTCACGAGAGCGTATCCTGCCTCACAGGGCAAACCCGGGCGCTGTCTGCACCGGCTGCGGCGTCGGCCGGGAGCGCGGCGGCAGCGTGGTGACGGGGACATCCGGCAGCATGACCCTGTGCGGCGGCGTCTGACTCTTCTGCACGCCGACGATGTAGTCGTAGCGCGGGTCGGTCATCGCCGCGGCTGCGGTGGCATCGCGGATGATCGTCGGGCGCAGCCAGCACACCGGCCGAGCGGGCATAGGCGTAGGGAATCCGTTTCACGAAAGCCTACCCTGCCTCAAGGGGCAAATCCGGGCGCGTTCTGCACCGGCTGTGGGGTCGGCCGGGAACGCGGCGGCAGGGTGGTGACGGGTACGTCCGGCAGCATGACCCTGTGCGGCGGCGTTTGGTTCTTCTGCACGCCGACGATGTAGTCGTAGCGCGGGTCGGTCATCGCCGC
>CAIXUF010000530.1 GCA_903922535.1 Candidatus Hydrogenedentota bacterium | reverse complement strand
TAGATCTCGATGCTATTGAAATTGCGGCGCCCGGTGGCGAACCGCGTGGCTTCGAACGTCGCCAGCGTGTCTGCGCCCTTGATATGCGCCAGGAACACCGCGGCGTCGTCCACGTCGACCGTGTCCATCTTGCCGGTGCGTTTCTCGCCGGACTTGCCGGCGATGCCGGTATCGGATTCGGAGACGTGGCGTTTCTTGATGAACGTTTCCATGGCCGAGCACACCTCGGAGACGTCGCCGACGAGGAACTGGCAGAGGTCGACGATGTGTGCGCCGATGTCGCCGAGCGCGCCCGAGCCGGTGTGTTTCTTTTTCAGGCGCCACACCATCGGGAAGTTCGGGTCTACAATCCAGTCCTGCTGGTAGGCGGCGCGGAAATGGAAGATGTGCCCAAGTTTGCCCGAGCTGACCAGTCCCTTGATCGCCTGGACGGCCGGGGCGAAACGGTACGAGAACCCGCACATGTTCGCCACTTTGCCCGCCTTTACGGCCGCCAGCATTGCCTCTGCCTCTTTGAGTGAGTTGGCGAGGGGCTTTTCGCTGACGATGGCCTTGCCGGCCTTCGCCGCCTCAATGGCCACGGGGGGATGCAGCCAATTCGGCGTGCAGATGTCCACAATGTCGATATCTGGACGGTTCACAACTTCCTTCCAGTTGTCCGAGGTTTCCTCCCAGCCCCATTTTTCCTTGGCGACGCTCAGGTCCTCACCCGGAGCGCCGCAGACGACCTTTAGCACCGGTGTGAAAGGCGGGTCAAACATGGCACCCACCTGCCGCCAGCCGTTGCTGTGCGTCTTGCCCATGAACTGGGCCCCAATCATCGCGACATTCACCGTCTTCTTTGCCATGGCTATCCCTCCTGGTGGTGATGGCATTTCGGTTGCGATCGAAGCGCCGTCCACCCGGTCACAGACCGGGCGGGGAAACGCCCGTTTCTCACAGCCCGCAACAAACTATCAGATTATCCAGTTTTCAACAAAGAATCAACTCTTCGCAAGATATATCTTTTGGGGCGCCCAAAGTTCGCCTTCCCTTGTGCTGGCGGAAGAGCGTACGAAAAAGTCCAACGCTGTTTCCGGACAGCCCTCGAAACAGATCGCAGGGCATTCCTGCCATGAACACGGGGACGGCAGAATATTGCGACGAAATGCTCCACGGCACGGATAAGGGAGGTGAAAGAGGGAAACGGGAGGGGGATGATTGACGACGGGGCGCAATGGGAATACCACTATTTGGCAGTATTATATGCCTTCGCCCTGACAGTCTAAGCGACAGCCTGAGCGCTGGCACTTGAAACGGATTCCGGAAAGCGGTATTGTGCAAAGGACAGTGGGAAACTTTCTTTCGGACTTGGCCGAACATTGCAGTTAGCGAGGTATTGGATAGTGCGTGTTCTTCTGGTTTTCGCTGAAGCGAATATGAATCCCAGGATGGGTATCATGTATCTTGCTTCTGCTCTTAAGGCACAAGGCCACGAAGCCAGCTTTGCCAACGCGGGGGCACTTGGACTGACAGGTCTGCGCAAACTTGTCCTTGACTGGAAGCCCCAGGTGATCGGTTTCACAGTCATGACGGGCGAACATCTCCGTCTTCTCGAACTGAGCCGGGCGTTGAAGGAGTCCGCCAGCTTCCTGGCCGTTTTCGGCGGTCCGCACGCCACCTTCTGCGCCGAAGAACTGGTGGCCGATGCCGGCTGTGACGCGGTGTGCGTTGGCGAGGGCGACGCAGCCTTTCCGGAATTCTGCAGACGGATTGAAGCCGGGGAAGAATGGTGGCAATCGCCGAATTTTGTGCTCCATCATGATGGTGTCCTCCTCCGCAATCCCGTCATGCCGCTTATCACTGATCTCAGCACTCTGCCCATGCCGGATCACGATCTGATGTACCAGGCCGACCCGGCGCAGGCCCAGGAAGGGACCAAGGTCTTCTGCAGCACAAGAGACTGCCCCTGCAACTGCACGTACTGCTTTCAATCGGCGTACAAGAAGATTTACGGTGGCAGAAGCGTTGTGATGCGCCACCGTTCGCCCAAAGAGTTTGTCGATGAGATTGTGTATGTCAAAGAACGCTATCCTTTGACCAATGTCATGTTTGTTGACGATTCGTTTCTGCTCAATCCCAAGGTATGGTTCGACGCCTTTTGCCCCGACTACAAGGCGCGCGTCGGTGTGCCCTTCGCCTGCTGCATTCGCGCCAGCCTGGTCACTGAAGAACGGATGGCCCAGCTGCGCGACGCCGGCATGAGTGTCGCCTTCATGGGTGTCGAGTGTGGCGATGAGGACAAGGCCAACGACGTGCTGAAGCGAAACCTGACAAAAGAGCGAATCCTGCGCGCCGCCCGAATCATTCAGCGCAACGGCATCTTTCTCCGCACATTGAACCTCTGTGGTCTGCCTGTCCCCGACGCCTACAAAGTCGATTTTGAAACCCTTATGTTCAATGTCGAGATCAAGCCCGACTGGGCCTGGACCTCTCTTCTGTACCCTTATCCCGCCACGGAAATACGGGCCTACGCGCAGGATCAGGGCCTGCTGCCGAAGGACCACGTGCCTCTCCTGCAGTCCAACAAGAGGGCTTCCGTGTTCGCGTTTTCGTCCCCGATGGAGAAGCGCAAGATTGAAAACCTGCACAAGCTGTTTGACATCTTCGTCCACCACCCGCGCCTGCGCAGGCATGCTGATTTCTTGTGTTCTCTTCCTTTGAATCCCCTATACAGATTAATATACTATATACAATACGGATACGTATGGAAGTTCAGGATGTTCCCCTTCACGTCGCCTTCGCGGGAAATCTGGAGATATTTCGTGGTATTGTTCAAACTGGTTCGGCAATAGCGGGGGCCGGATTCGAACCGGTGGCTTTTGAACTGAACTGGGGACGCCTCCGGTGTTCGTGTTTGGCTTCATCGGCGACAATGGTTGCCCCCGGGCATCGTCTTCACGCAGTGTCAGGGGAATTGTTTGAACGTTGGTCTGGCACCTGTCAGCAAATGTGGACAAGTGTGGCGGCCCGCTTGACTCATTTCCGCAGCGGAACCCATGCCACGGTTCCGGCGTTGACAGCCAAATGCGCATTGGCCGCGCTGACAGGGCCGATGGCGCAATTGCGTTGAGGCGCGGCAGTGATTCGTGTTTCGCGAGCCTTGGACAGTGGTGAATGCAGGAGACGGACGGCTATGGCAGTACGCGTGCTCTATCTGGTGCGCCATGGGCAGCATGATCAGGACAACCCCTCCGGGTCCGAATTGGGGGGACGCCTGACGCCGCTGGGCGTCACACAGGCGGAACTTACCGCGAAAATGTTCGCGCACAAGCCAATTTCCTCCATACATTGCAGTTCGCTCAACCGTGCCGAAGAAACCGCGCGCATCATCGCCCGGGAGTTTCCCAATCTTGTGGCACAGCCGACGGACATTCTGTGGGAGTGCATTCCTTCAATGACGCCGAAACTGCACGCTGAAATGCCGCTCTATACGGCGCAGCAGGTCGTCCAGGACCGTCAGCGCGCCGAAGTGGCCTTCCGCAAGTACTTCAAGATTGCCAAGCGCGGAGACAAACATGACATTATTGTGTGCCATGGCAACATTATCCGGTATTTTCTGACAGTAATCCTGAGGTCGGAGCCTGGTAGTTGGGTGCGCATGGACATGTGCAATTGCGGCGTGACGCAGGTGCTCGTTCAGCCTGAAGGCGACATGGCCATCTTGTGCCACAACGACTGGTCGCACCTTCCCAAAGAACTGCGCACCTCCACCCTGCGGTCCACCTGAGGGTTTCCGGGTCTCGGCGGCTAAAAGAGCGTCTCCTGTCCGCCCTCAACAGGCGGTGTCACGCCAAAGTGCCTGTACGCCAAATGTGTGGCCATGCGTCCGCTCGACGTGCGTTTCAGAAATCCAATCTGTATGAGGTAGGGCTCATGGACCTCTTCCAGGGTCTGGCGCTCTTCACCCACGGCCACCGAGAGGGAGGACAGTCCCACGGGTCCGCCGCCGAACTTCTGGATAAGCGTCAACACGATGGCCCGGTCCATGTCGTCCAGCCCAAGGTCATCGATGCGGAGCAGTTTGAGCGCGGCGTCCGCGACGTCGCGGGTAATCACGCCGTCCCCCTTCACCTGGGCAAAGTCGCGGACCCGGCGCAGCAGGCGGTTTGCGACCCGCGCGGTGCCCCGCGACCGCGCCGCGATCTCCAGCGCGCCGTCCCCGGCAATGGGAACGCCGAGAATGCGCGCCGACCGGTAGACAATGCACTCCAGTTCTTCGGGTCGGTAGAGGTCAAAGCGGCAGACATCACCAAACCGCGCCCTAAGCGGCGGCGTAAGCAGCCCGGCACGCGTTGTCGCGCCTATCAGGGTGAAGGGTTTCAGGCCAATCTTCATCGACCGCGCCGTTGGACCCCGGCCGAGCATGATGTCCACCTCGAAATCTTCCATGGCCGAGTACAGCGTCTCCTCGACGGCATGATTGAGACGGTGAATCTCGTCGATGAAGAGAACGTCGAATTCCTCAAGGCTGGTCAATATGGCCGACAGATCGGCCTGACGCTCAATGACAGGGCCAGACGACTGCTTTATGTCCACGCCCAGCTCATTCGCGATGATGCGCGCAAGGGTGGTTTTGCCCAAGCCCGGCGGGCCACTGAGAAGAAGATGGTCCAGCGGCTCCCGCCGCTGCTTTGTCGCCGTTATCGCGATGCGCAGCTTCTCCTTGATAGGTTCCTGGCCCGGAAAATCGTCCAGCCGTTGCGGCCGGATCTGATCGTCCAGGATGCGGTCGTCCTCTATCGGCGCCGGATTGAGTATTTCATCCTTTGACATGGGCTACTTCCTTGCCAGCGAGCGCAGGGCGGTCCGCACCACGTCCTCGTCTGTCGCCTGCGGTCCCAATTCGGTGCGGGCCAGCACGACCGCCTTCTTTGCCTCCTGGGCCGTGCAGCCGAGGGAAATGAGCGCCTCGTAGGCGTCGTCTCCGCTGACAGACACTGTCTCCGCGCCTGATTCGCCCAGTATGGCATTGAGTTCGGGATTTTGTCCGAGTTTTGTTTTCGCCTCAAGCACGATGCGCTGGGCCATTTTCTTGCCCACCCCCGGCGCACGCGTGAACGCGGTCACGTCGTTGGACTGTATCGCCGGCGCGAAGGCGGACGGGGGCAGCGTGGACAGTACAGACAAGGCGACTTTCGGCCCAACGCCGGTGATCCCGAGGAGCAGTTCAAACAGGGCCTTTTCATCCTGCCGCAAGAACCCGAAGATCTGAAAGGACTCCTCGCGAATGTGGCAATAGGTCAGCAGGGTCACTTCGCGGTTCATGGAGAGCCGTTCATGGACGAAGTCTGGCACGAAGAGTTGATAGCCGACCCCGCCCACGTCCAACGCGATCGATTGGAGGCCCTTGGCGGCCACGGTACCCCGAAGAAATGCAAACATGCGCCAACTCCCAGCGTAAAAGGGAACAAACCAGTGAAAAAGTGGGGGGGGGAGCCCGCCCGCGGCTATGATACTTGCCGCTTCCGAGGAAATGCCAATTGGCCTTCCATGTGCAGCGCGGTTAGGACTGTTGTTTCAAGAAATTGCTTTGGCAGTCTGGGTCCCTCCCGCAATGACTTCGGGGTCAGGATCGGGGCACCGTGTATGAGGCGGAAGGCATGAGGCATATGGAAGGGCTGTGAATGCCCCTATCAGCCAATTCACGCAGGCAGAGGTCCACTGCGGCCTGAAACGAAGCGGCCCTGCGCGCGCCGGTTAGGCGGACCTCAGCCTCATCCATGTCGGTGACCATCACGGCGCTGGGAGCCTTCTCCAGGGTGGACAGGGCTGTTTGGCCGTTTATCTCGGCATTACTGCGCAACCGTGCGATAACGGCTCGGCGTGTTCCCAGCCCCAGCCACTCGCGAAATCCGGATGCGCCAAGCCCCTCCCCGGCGGGGGTCAAGAAGACTATCCGCCCTCCGGGTTTCATGGCCTGGTATGCATTGAAGAGCGCCTTGTGGCTTTGCACAAAGTTGTGCGCTGAACCGGCCGAGGCGATAACAAGGTCTGCTGGCTGGGGGAGAGGGACCTCATACATTCCTGAGGCAAAAGCGCAGGCAGCCTCATGTGCGGTTGTACGTTCTCCCACAAAGAGCCGCGCAATCGCTCCGTCCCGGTTGAGGACGGTGTTTACGACGAACTCCACCCGGGCGAAGTCCGCCGCCTCGGCCATGTCTTCGGCGACGGGATTCCCTTCCAGCCTCCCGATTTGCACATCGGGATCAAGCCGGTCTTCGGTCGGGTGCAGATTAAGGGAATGATTTGCGGCAATCGTCTGCTCCCCGGCAAGGCCGGGAACGATGGACTTGCGTCCCCCGCCAAAACCGGCAAAATAATGCAGCACGACCGTTCCCGTCAGAATGACCCGGTCAACTTCAAGCAGGCGGCGGTTCAGCCAAACCGGCGTACCGCGCGATGTGTTGCCCACGAAGAGAAGCCCGTCGGCGTCGTCAGGGACATGCGGGAAACAGTGCGCCGCAAATTGCGCGTAGAGTCCCGGCCCCATGATCTTTTGCAGTTCCCCAACAGTTGGGGGGCGGTGGACGCCTGTTGCCACGAGAAAGGACACATCTCTTTCGTGCACGCCCCTGCGGAGCACCTCTTCGACAAGGGCGGGCAACAATTCCGCGATTCCCGTGTGTCGAAAGGCATCGGACAACACGATCGCGACACGCTCTCCGCGACGGACAGCGTTCAGTGCGCCGCCATCCATCCCAATCGGCAGACGCAGACCGGCGCGGAGCGCGCCCACAGGGTCCGCCATCGCCGGAACGGGGGCGATGTCCAAGGAGAAGACGGAGGTGCCCTGAGGCACGAGGGCGTGCAGGTGTTTTCGCCCATAGGGCATTTTGATGGTGGCAGGCATGGTGTGCTAGAAATCGAAGGGATTTCCGCCCCCTTCCATGGACCGATCCCGATGAATCATGCATACCCGCCACATCATGATAAAGGCGAAGCAGGTAATGCCGTCCAGCACGGCGTCATAGAGCCCGAGCCAGAGAATGTCGAGACCGGTGTCAGTGGGTATCATCGTGCTGCGCAGCTCTATCAGCACCCACTGTCCCAGCCCGATGAACAGGATTGGGATGACCAGCAAGAACTGCCCGTAGATCGGTTCGAGCGTTGCGGGCAACTGTCCCCAGTCCAACCTTCCCCAGTACATGATGCAGACGCCCACCGGGAGACAGAATGCCTGCACGACCAGTTCCAGCATGAACAGCGACGGAAGGGCACTCTGCATTCCCGCCTCCGCCAGTTTCATCATCATGTCTATGATCATTATCTGGCAAAGGTTGACGATGAACCAGGGCAGGAAAAAGCGGCGCACGCCGTCCTGCCAGCCGGGACATTTCCACAGCGGACGGTCGACGCGGCGTCCAATCATGGAAAAAAAGGCGGCCGCGCAGACAGACGCGCCTACTGCAAGCCAAAGGAGGGAGACCAGCCTGAATGCGGGCATCCATGGGGGGGGGGGCTCCTTGTCGATCATTGCCTCGACGGACGCGTTCGCAACGCGAAACACCGCGGCCACGGCGGCCGAACAGACAACATACCCGGCCGCATATCCGGCGTTTTCACGCAAGCGCTTGGAACTGTCCGCCCAGAGGGTTAGCACGCTGTTGTATCCCGAGAAGATTGAAGGCATGAAGTCCTGCAAGAATTATAGCCGCGGACACCCGCATGATCCAGCCCCCGAAACCGGCCACATCCTGTTCCTGTCCCCCGGGCCCGCGGCTACTCCACAATGAACCCTTCCTTCTCCAGCGCCTTCTCAAGGTCCACGCGGGCCATCCCGTCATAGCGCACGGTTTTGTGCGGATCAATGGCTTCGAAAAACTTCGCGAACTTGCGCCGGTGCACCAGGTCCGCCATCACGAGCGGGTCATCGGATTCGATGACGTGGTAGGTCTTGATGCGGACCCGCTTGATCGCGCCCCCCCAGTCCTCCAGCGTGGCCATGACGTTTGAGGGCAGGGAATGGCCCCGGTTGTGCCTCACGAGAAAATCGATGAATGCGGAGGCGTTGTGGCCGTTTTGAACGGCCTGCACAAAGGATTCCTTGCTCAGGCTGTAAACGGCCACCTGTCCCACGCTCACCCGCACGCCAAACTGGTCCAGCGGCACGGTCAGAAGGGGGTCCATGTCCTGAATGGGCACCACGATGTCGAAATTCGGCTGCACCACCAGTTCGGCGTTGAACTCGTGATAGCGCTGGGCCAGGGCCGTCTCCTGTTTCCCGCGCAGCAGCAGTTCGCCCAGCGGCGTGATGCGGAAACAGCTTTCTCCGTCGCATATGCCGCGTTCGACCAGGCCGAGCCAGTAAAAGGATTCTTCCAGCGCGCGCGCAAGTCTGTTCTCGTTGCGCAGCGAGGCTGCCGGATTGATGTACTCATAATGGCTGCCGGCCGCGCGGAGCACCGGCCGGGCCTGATCCTCGCTGTGGGTCATGGCGAAACTTACCGCATCCAGGGTTCTGTACCACGTGTCCGGCTTGAGTTCTTCCAGAATGGCGTCAAGTGCCTGACGTGCGGGGATCTCCTCCGGCCGCTTCATCATCCAGTTAAAGACCACCCGGTGGCGCTCGATCCGGCTCCTGGAAATGACCGGCTCGAGATTCTGCGCCAACAGCGTGTTGTCCACGGTCGCAATCCAGTCCACGCCCGCGCCGATCCAGAGACAGGTGCTCAGGGAGGGCTCATCGTCATCCCCGCAGATTTCCTCCAGGCGCCGCCGGTCTTCGCGGAACAATTCCCCGTCCCCCCGCATGCGCACCGGCTTGCCCGCGACCGACGCCGTCAGGCGGCATATGGTCTCGGAAAGGCTCAGGTCGCGGGCCGTGCGGGAATCGACGTGCCCCTTTACGGATTTGAGGCGCGCGACGCCCGTCCTTGCCTCTTCGGCATTCTTGCGCTCCTGCCGGATCTCCGACAGGAGGCCGGCCACGCGCACAAGGCGGTCTTCCGCGTCAAAGCGGAACATTTCAAAGCAGGCGAAGCCCTGAAACAGTTCCCATAAGGCCTGTTCGACCTCGTATTCGGAGCCGCCGTGCTGCGAACGAATCTGTGACACCGACATGACGCCGTCGCGGGACTGCCACAGTATGTCGAAAACCTCGCGGGCCGTGTTGGAGAACCCCCGCGTGGCGACGTAGTGCACCACGGAGTCGGGATGCTTGTAGTAGTTTTCGAGCAGGAGTTCGGCGGCGCCCTTTTTTGTCAGGGGCTGGTCTGCGCCCAGGCGCTCTTCCAGGCGACGAAAGTCGTGCGGGTCGAGCCCTTTGACGCGCGCAATCATGGAAGGGACGTTGCCGTGATTCTCGAGCCCCTCGGCAATGCGCCGCACCGCCTGGTGCCCTTCGGGCACAACCTTGATCTTCGTCAGGTCGGTGAACATGAGACGATGGTTCATGTCGAGCAGATATTCCACTTCCTCTTCGGGAACATCCAGCTTCTTGGAAAGGAACCGAACCGTCAGGCCCGATCGGCTGTTGTTGGCCAACTCGCGGGCGATGCGGTACGTGGTTCGGCTGATGCCTTCAAGTGACGCCAGCAAACTCGCCCCGTTTCGCATCGTGTGTCGGCCTCCTTACATCACCGCGCCCGCATGCTCTGCGCAGACGGAAGTTTATATTATAGCGGCTGCCGCCTCTTCTAACAAGAGATTCAACAAGCGATTGAACAGGCGTGTTCCATTCAACCCATTTGAAAGCGCCCGTGCGCCGCGGTTGACATGGACCGTCTCATGCGCCAATATATCACAGCGTCACGGGGCAAGGTCACGGGACGCCCGACAATCAACCAGAACTTGGAGGAATGAGAACATGAGCCTGACAACCCTGAAGCGTGTCGTACTGATCGGCGTGTGCCTGCTGCTGCCCCTTTCGGCCATGGCCACGGTCAGTGTTCCCAGCATTATCGGGGACCACATGGTCCTGCAGCAGGGCAAGCCGCTGCCCATTTGGGGCAAGGCGGCCCCGGGTGAATCCGTGACGGTGACTTTTGCGGGCAAGTCCGCAAAGGCCACCGCCGACGCGAAGGGCCTCTGGAAGGTGTCCCTTCCCAAAATGAAGACTGCCGGTCCCCTCGAAATGACCATCACGGGGAAGGACAACGCGCTCGCGATAAAGGACGTCCTCATCGGGGAGGTGTGGATTGGCTCGGGCCAGTCCAACATGCAGTTTTGTGTCAAAGACTCCATGAACGGCAAGGACGAGGTGGCCGCCGCCAATTACCCCAATATCCGGCTGTTCGACGTGAAGCGCACCGTCGCCACCACCCCGCAGGACAACTGCGAAGGTGAATGGAAGGTGTGCACCCCCGAGAGCGTTCCGGCATTCTCCGCTGTGCTCTATTTCTTTGGCCGTGACCTGCACAAGGAACTTAAGCTGCCCGTCGGTCTGATTCATACGTCCTGGGGCGGCACCCCGGCGGAGTCCTGGACCAGCCGTCCGACGCTCGTGGGCAACCCCGACCTGAAGGTTATTGCCGACCGCTGGGATGAGAACATTGCCAACTATCCCAAGGCGAAGGCCGCTTTTGACACGGCCATGGAGGACTGGAAGAAGGCCGCCGAAGAGGCCAAGGCCGCCGGAAAGGAGGAGCCCAAGAAGCCGGGCGCTCCCCAGGGCGCGGACAGTCCCTGGCTGGCTTCCGGCCTGTACAACGCCATGATCGCCCCGCTGGTGCCCTATGCCATCCAGGGTGCCGTCTGGTACCAGGGCGAGTCCAACGCGGGCCGCGCCTACCAGTACCGGACCCTGTTCCCCGCCATGATTGAGGATTGGCGGAAGGCCTGGGGCAATGACAACTTCTCCTTCTACTTCGTTCAACTGGCCAATTTCACGGACACCAAGCCCGAACCCGGCCCGTCGGACTGGGCTGAACTCCGCGAAGCGCAGACCATGACGCTCAAGCTCAAGAAGACCGGCATGGCCCTGGCAATCGACATCGGCGATGCAAAGGACATCCATCCGAAGAACAAGCAGGAGGTCGGACGGCGCCTGGCACTGAACGCCCTCGCCAAGGACTACGGCAAGGACGTCGATTATTCCGGGCCGATGTACAAATCGATGTCGGTCAAGGGAAGCGAAGTCCTGATCAAATTCTCCGACACCGACGACGGGCTGGTCGCCAAGGGCGGCGAACCCCTCAAGGGTTTTGCCATCGCCGGCGCGGACAAGAAGTTTGTGTGGGCCGACGCGAAGATTAAGGGGAACAAGGTGGTCGTGTCCTCCGCGCAGGTGGCCAAGCCGGTGGCCGTGCGTTATGCCTGGGCGCACAACCCGGTGTGCAACCTCTACAACGGCGCGGGATTGCCCGCATCCCCGTTCCGAACCGACACATGGCCCGGTGAGACGGTAAACAACAAGTAGTCTGGTCTTCGACCCTGTTCATTCGGGCGGCAGTCGCGCAGATTGCCGCCCGAATGCTTTCTTGTCTGAATCCGCCACTTGCCCGCCAATTGACTTCCATGCGGGGTTAACCCTACTATTTGGCAGTGGTTGGTCGGGCCGGACAAGCCATTGAGCCTGCCGTCCGGCGCACTTGCTGAGGCAGCAACATACCCACGGAGGTGGTTACACCGGCATGAAGCACATCTTTGCGACAAAATCCTTGGACCTTCTGCTGGAAGAGATGGCGGGGGAACATCGTCTTCACCGTGTTCTCGGACCGGTGGCGCTGACGGCCATCGGCATCGGCACCATTATCGGTGCGGGAATCTTCGTCGCTGTGGGCGCCGCGGCATGCAAAACGACCGGTCCCGCCAT
>CAIXUF010000529.1 GCA_903922535.1 Candidatus Hydrogenedentota bacterium | reverse complement strand
CCAGGCGGTACTTGTACCATGTCCCCGGGCCCTTCCAGCGCCAGCCTCCATATACCACGTAGTAATAGGGGGCAAAGTACCGCAATGTTGGATTTCCGCAGGCGGTTTGTTCCGCGAGATCGGAGAACTGGATGCCCTCGACCTCCGTCCACGCCGACAAGTCCCGCGACCGCGCGAAACGGAACGACCACTGCACGGGCTGGTTGGATTCGAACGCCATGATGTAGCCCTGATCGTCCCTGCACACACTGGCATTGAACAAATGCTCGCCCGGCTTGCGCATGATGGCGGGCTGTTTGTTCCACTGCTTCAGATCGTCCGACGAGAAATGGAAAATGTCGTGGGTCCAGTCGTCGTCCGTGTTTTCCGTCGCGAACACGTGGAGCGTGCCGCCGTCCACGAAGGCGCTCACAAACGAACATGCCTCCCCGAACCGGGCCACCTCCTCCCCGGTGATCATGTCCTGCACGAACAGATAGAAGTCCCGCGCTTTCGTGTTCAGCGGGCGCACGTTCTGCACCAGCAATGGACGGTTCTGAAAAATGACGGGGGTGTTCTCCATGCGCGGTCCGGGAAATGCTATCGGCAGTTTCACCAGCGGCGGATTCACGACCGCGTGGGGATTCGGGTCAGGCGAAGGCTCCTCGCCGCGTGCAGCCCAGGACAAAACCAACCCGGCCACCAACCCTGCGAAAAGCAACAAGCGTTCTTGTTTCATGGCGATTCACTCCCTATGCCCAAGGCCCACCCGGTCAGTCCCCCATGGCGTGGCGCAGCGCCTCTGTGATAAGCGGCTCGGCACCGGGCTCGACCCAACACCAGGATTCATTGTTGTACTTCTCCGTGGATGCCAGCGCGGTGGGGATGTATCCCGGAGCGCATTCGCCGAATCCCGCGGTGACCACCGGCGCCTGGGGACTGAATCCCTGCGCTATGAGTTGGTATTGGACAAACGACTCCGCGGGCATTACCAGGAATTTCGCCCTGCCAAAGTCCGCCACGGGCACATCAATGGGCTGGTCGGCGGCGACCCGGCTGCGCCAGCTCAGGTTCATGGCGGCAAGGTTTCGCTGGAAAGGTTTCGCCGCGGTGTCGGCCAGTGTCTTTCTGGAGTCCTCCTCCGCATAGCCGCCAAAGTTCTTGGGCACAAGGCGCAGCGGCGCAACCCGAAGCGCCACCTGTTCAAGGGGATACCGCTGGGTGTCCTCCCAAGCCTTCACCATGCCCCTGTACAGCTTGTCGGCCAGCACGGGGCGGTTTTCCGGATTGCCGGCGTTGAACTTGCCCACCGTCGTGTCCCCGCTGCATCCCGTGAAATAGACCTGGAACACCTCCGGCATTTCCGCCTGCCGCCGTGCCCGGGCCATGCCGACGAAATCGGCGGAAACGCCCCCTTTCCCGTAATAGCTCATGGGATGGGTCGAATAGGCGCTCAGCGCGGCAACGGGCATGTCGCCGTTCCAAAAGCTCAGGGTCTTCAAAAACGGGTCTATCGTTCCTTCGGGCAGGGCGCGCAGCGCAGGATCGGCGGTGGCGCTGCCCCGTCCATAGGTGGCCGTGCCGTCCGGGAGCACCACGCGCCGGTTGGAGGTAACGCCTTCGACCCTGGCAAGACCGATGCCGTAGTGCGTCACCGGCTTTGGCGTTTTCAACGCCTCCTGCATGGCCGCGGCAACCCGGGCGACGCAGTCCTTTGCAAACGCTGTGTCACACAGGGATTTTTCGAGGCCGGCCCCGTCCAGCAGGCGCTGCGCCTCGTAGTCAACAACCGGGGCGTCATGCTGATGCACGCAGGCCAGGAGCACGGACTCGCGGGACGTTCCCGCCGCCCCGGCCAGCGTGTCGCGCCAGTGGTTGTAGGCGTCGTTGCGTATCTCGCACCAATCCACCGCCACAAAAACGATCGGTTTCTCCGGTCCCAGCAGGACGAGACCGTTTGCGAAAAGGGGGTCGACGATCTCCCTGGCGGGAGAAATGCCTCCGCCCATGCACGCATGGCCGATGGGAATCGTCACATCGACGTGAAACGTCGCGACCTGATAGCCTGGCACGGGGGTATTCAGGGCTGAGACTGCCGCCGCAAAGGCAAGCATGCACAGAGAGACCATTTCCACTCCTTTCACGTTTCGCAAAGCGCCAAAATGGCGGGGACGTCAAGCGGTTGAGCACCCCGCACAGAAATCGCAGGGCCCGGCGCTAACCCTGCCCGGCGCCTGGCTTCTTGCGGTACGCCGGCAGTTGCTTCTCCAGCGTGTCACGCAGGTTGTCCAGCTTTTCCCGCAATGAGTATGGAGTGTAGACATAATCGACCTCGGCCTCAAATCCCAGGCGCGAATCCCGGGTCGCGGCAAGCAATGAAAGCTCCGTGCGGGCAATCTCTTCGCGCAGGATGCTTTCCATCTGGTCGAGCAACACGCCCGCTTTCTGAACGTCCTTCT
>CAIXUF010000528.1 GCA_903922535.1 Candidatus Hydrogenedentota bacterium | reverse complement strand
TTCATCGCAGAGATCCAGAAATACATCATCGTTCGGATAGTGGCTTCCCCGGACGAAATTCGCGCCAAGCAGCTTGAGAATCTCCACATCACGGAGGTGGACCGTGAGCGGCACGGCAGGCCCGAAATCAGGGTGAAATTCATGGCGGTTCACTCCCTTGAGAATCAGGGGCTTGCCGTTAAGCAAAATCTGGCGCCCGCGGGTCTCGATGGTGCGAAATCCGATTCGCTTCTGCCAGATGTCGTCACCCGCCGTCAGGCGTACCGTGCTGAGATGTGGATTCTCGGGCGACCACAGCGCCGGTGGGCGTACCGGGACACTCGCCCTCACCCGTCCGTCACGCGAAACACGCAAATTCGAGAGCACCTCTCCATCGAGTCTTACGGCAACTTGCTTGGGCCAGGAAACCGCTTCATCCCGGCGCGACAGACGCAGATTCACCTCCAACCGCCACTGGCGCCCCTCCTTCCGCGGAAGCGCCGAGGCCTCGTCAATGGCTACGGACGGCAGTATTTCAATTCTCGCCGCGCGCGGCAGTCCGCCATAATAATAGATATCCTGATCCGGACGGGAAAAGGGGTCATGCGGCCCATACGTGTTGTCGGCGAGAACAGCAAGCGTGTGAGCGCCAGGCAGAACCTTGTGAAGGATGAAATCAAACGCCGTGTGACCTCCATGATGCGCCCCGAGACGCTTTCCATCCAACCACACAACGGCCGAGCATGAGACGGCGCCGAAATGTATTTTCAACGAGACAGGACTGCCACCGGTGACATCAAACTCCCGCCGATACCAGCCCCTGCCACGAAAATCAAAATGCTTGAACGAACACTCCCATACGCCGGGCACCGGCAACTTCTCGTTGAAAGAGCGCCGGGGCGGAGGCGTGGAGGTTCCGGGCTTCGCCTCGCAAAAGCTCCATGCTCCTGTGAGATCTATGATTTGACGGGAAGGATATGTTTCAAACACAGTGGACATCGGATCCTCCTTAGTGCTCTGGGTCGTAAGTTCTGTGACGTATTCCTGGGTGGCCCGCGGGCTCCGTACCGCGGGCTTCCTTGGACTCAGGAAAGGCCGTGCTCGGCATGCCTCGCCGTAGTCTCTGAACGAAGGCGGGAGCGCCCGGCCCACCTTGCGGATACGTCACCATCTTTATGACATCGTGCACTTAAATGTTATTCTCCACGATCAAGCAGCGAACATCCAACCCGGCAACTGACAGTTCCACGACATCACCTTGACGCTGGATGGGCTGGCCGAGCAAATCGCTCACACGTTTCCACCCTTTCACATTCACAGGTTCCGTAATTGCTTCCGACAAAGGATTCGTAAAGAACCACGCTTCCTTTCCGGCGGTTACCCGGCGGCGCAGAAGGAGGCGGCCCTCATGTGCCGGACGTATTCCGCATTCTGCCAGCAAACAAGCCACGGCGGTTCGCGTGCGGTCGTCCCGATAAGCGGTGCCATTGTGACCGACAAAGGTTCCCAGCAGCCAGGCGCATCCCCGTCCGACTCGACGCACCACGCCCGCTGTCGCTTCACCCAAGCGCAGAATCGGGGTGGCTTCCGGGGCCGCAGCGAATGTTTGAACGTATCCGTTTGCCCTTAGAAGATGTCCGGCCAGCGGCCCGTCACCTTCGAGCATCACGGCCGGATGATATTCACCCCACGTCCGCTCCGGCGGCGACCAGCGCATCCCGCCGTCCGGCTCCCGCACAAGCGTGAAACTGGTTTGCCGGACGCCGAACAAATCGCGTAACACCGGCGACAGTTCGCCGCGGGTGCAAACACCATATTCGTTGATTCTGCCGGGAGCCGCCTCGCTGATCAGATTGCCTCCGTTACTGACATAGCGGGAGAGTTGACGCGCCATCGATTCCGAAAGGGAAAGAGGGAAAGGCATAATGACCGCCTTGTATTGCTGAGCGGCATCACCATCCAAGTCCGATGCCTCGATGAAATCAACCGGAACGCCTGCATCCCACAAGATGCGGTGCCAGCCACCCACATCAAAGGCCAGTTGATCCCCCCCCTGCCCCATGGCACTGCAGAACTGATGGTTCCATTCGTTGATCAGGATGGCAACCTCGGCCTGGGGCCATGAAGGCTGCCCCATCACGTCGGCATGGGCATTCAATGCACGACTGATCCGGCCGGCTTCAACAAGCCGGTGCGTAGTGTCCCCTTCGCTGTCGAGCAGGGAAAAGCCGTTCTGCTCTGCGGCCATGATTTCCGCCCGCGTCACCCATAAAGAAAGGGCGGTCACGCCGGAGCCCACCGCGGTCAACATCCAACGCCGGATATCCTCCGCCGTTGGCACGCGTCCCTTGTGAAATGCTGTGCTAACGGGTCCGCCTTGAAACTCTGCAGCCCACACGGGGGCGCCGCGGCGATTGGCGGAACGGATGTAGTCAAAGCGCAGGGCGACACAACTCCACATCTCAGCCCGGAGCGCCGTAGCCCGGTTAAACGGCTGGCCCGGAGCCGGACGGCCGTCATCCCATGCGCCCAGCGGAGTCCATGCCGGGTACGTGGAACTGCCGAGGAAGTCCTGGCAGCGGGCATACGCCCAGTCCTGCCCCGATCCGATGGCCGGCCCCCCCTTGTGGGCAAACACGGGACGCCGCTGCGGGTCTGCCGCGCGGATGGTTTCCGCACGTTGTCGCAGAACCTCGGCGACCTGGACATTATCCATGAAATACTGCCAGCTGAAATCCACGGCGCCGGGCCCGCGCCCGCCGCCGGCCCGGCTGGGAAGAATGTCCGCCCATCGGACATATCGGGTGTTCCAGGCGCGGTTCAATGTATCGAGGTCGTGGAATTGTTGCTCAAGCCAGCGCTGAAAGAAGGCCAACGTATGGGTACAAAAGCAGACGGACTGCCCCACGATTCCATCCGCCCAGTACCCGATCTCCTGCCATGTGTTCCAGACGACAATGTTCTCATGCTTTCCCAGCGTCCGAACAAGATGCGAGATGAAACGGCATTGATCGGCCATCGCGCCGGGATGGTCATAGCACGGACCGGGCTTGCCGTCGGCAGGTAATGTCAGCGGAGCTTCATATACGATGGGCAGGCCATTTCGGCCCACCATGCGGCAGTCCGGATATTTCTTGTAGAGCCAATGCGGCGCCTGCTCGCAGGTGAGCCCCAGATAGACCCCCATATCGAGGGCTGCCGCGTGAGTAATCAACTCCTCATAACGGGAGAAGTCGTAACGGCCCTCGGACGGCTCATCTATCATCCATTGTTCCTGGAGTTTGATGAGATTGAATCCCTGCTTTTTGAGCAACTCCATGTCGCGCTTCATCTCCG
>CAIXUF010000527.1 GCA_903922535.1 Candidatus Hydrogenedentota bacterium | reverse complement strand
GCAGCGAGCGGCCGCGGCCGAAGAATCCGCTGCCTGTGGATGTCAGGCCGGAGGGACAGGGCGACGAGACTCGCTTCGAAGCCGCCATCGACGCTACGCCGGGTTGGGAAGGCTACTACACGCGCTGGCAGCGGCGCTGGTCTTCCCCGACCCCCGGCGTGCTGGAGATCCGCGACGACTATGAGCTGGAACGCGGCGAGGGCGTCGAGTTTCTGTGGAACACGCGGCTTCCCATGCAGATCGAGAAGGGCGGCGCTGTTGTCCAAGGAAAACGCGGGCAAGCGCGGATCTCCTGGCCGGCGGAATGCACGGCTCGCGTCGAAGCGCTTCCAAGCCCGCCGGGACGGTCGCACAACCGGCTGGCCATACGGCGTCGGGGGAAGGCGGGGACTCTCTGTATCCGCGTTGAACTGCTGGAGGAGAAGAAATGAACAAGCGAGCAATGTGGATGTTGGCGGCGGTGTGCATTGGGATGTTCTGCGGCGCACAGGGGCGGGCCGACAACATCACGGTGAGCAACACGAAGTTGTCGGCCCCTGTGAAGGGCGGATATCGGACGGTGAGTTTCGACGTACAGTGGGAGCATTCGTGGCGGCTGGATCTGGCGGGCCCGAGCCAGGCCGAGCCATACAACTACGATGCGGCCTGGGTGTTTGCCAAATATCGCGCGGGCACCGGTGAATGGAAGCACGCCACTCTAAGCGTGAATGTGGCGGATCATACCGTGCCGGCCGGCTGCGCGATGTCCGTGGGGCAGACGGATAGGAAGGGAATCGGCGTGTTTCTTTACCGGAACGCGAACGGCGCGGGCACATTCAAAGCCGACAATGTGGGGTTGCGCTGGCAGTATCCGTCGAATGGCATTGGCGACTCCGCGGCGGTAACGGTGAAGGTCTTCGCGATCGAGATGGTCTATGTGCCGCAGGGCGCCTTCAAAGTGGGCGACGGGCTGACGGACGCAAGCCAATTCTATGCGGGCGGCACACATCCTCCGTATGCCCCGTTTCTGATCGCAAGTGAAAATGCCATTGCGATTGGAGATGCCGCGGGCCAGCTCTACCGTGCAGGCCCTGTGCCGGTTGCCGATGTGCGCACAAACCCCGTTACAAAACGCGTTTATGAGCGTGAGGACGGTTCAGGACCAATTCCGGCTGCCTTTCCCAAGGGGTATGCGGCGTTTTACGGGATGAAGTACGAAATCACCCAGGGGCAGTACGTCGATTTTCTGAACGACATTAAACCGCTGCGAACACAGGCAGCTATCAGTTGCTGCAACTTCGTTCATCGGGAAATCAAGGACCCGCGAGATATTATTTCCACGCGTTACACCATTGCCTGGAATGGCACCGACTTTACCGTCACGACGCCGGATGTGGCCTGCCACTGGCTTAGCTGGTCGGACTTGGCGGCGTATCTGGACTGGGCGGGATTGCGTCCGATGACGGAGCTGGAGTACGAGAAGGCCTGCCGGGGGCCGTTGGCGCCGTGGCCAGGCGAGTATGCGTGGGGCAATACGACCATCGTGATGACGTCCGGCCAGGCCAACGAGATGCCGATTCCCCCCACGGCCAACTGCGTCGGCAGCGGGGGCCCGATGCGGGTGGGGTGCACGGGACAAGGCACCGGCTCGCGGATCCACATGGGAGCCGGATACTACGGGATGATGGACCTTTCGGGGAATGTCGTGGAGCATCCTGTGTCGGTTGGAAACCCGCCGGGCAGGGGCTTCACGGGCCAGCATGGGGACGGTGCGTTGGACAATAAAGGTGCCGCCAACGTCCCGGAGTGGCCGGGCGAGGATGCTAGCGGATCCGGTATCCGCGGTGGGCGCGTTTCGGACCGGAGAAGCGCGACACTCGATGGAAGCGGGGAAGATGGGTGTGGGCACTACGCATGGGGCGGGCGGGGAGTTCGAACGGCCCCGTAGGAGCAGAAATCAGAGATCAGCTGTCAGAGGTCAGAAACCGAGGAGGCACGGCATGCGAACAGGCAAACTGATGGGAGTGTGGGTCGTGTTGGCGCTGGCGGCGACGGGGAATGCGAAAGCCGAGTCCTGGTCGAAGGTTCCGCTGAAGGAGTGGGCGGAAGAGCGCACGGTTGATCCATGCACGGAAGGGATGCCACCGGAGGGACCGCCCGCAGGGGTGGCTCCCGATGTCGGGTTTCCGGATCGCCGGCCGATTTCTCCGCCGCAGCCGCCCTTTGGCGAATGGAAGGAGGACGGTGCCGTTCTCGTGGCGACCGGGCTTACGAATTGCTGGAGCACCATGCTGATGCCGAACGACCAGCAGAATGTACTTCTCACGGCCCGCTTGACGGTATCCCGCAGTTCCGGAGCGCAGCGGCAGTTGCCTGGCGGGGACATACGCTGGGGCTTTCACTGGGGCGAGGACCTTCCGGGCTGGGATGTCGGAGTTGTGCTGGGCTACCAGGATCCGCTGAACTTCTACCGCGTGCAGTTTTCCTTTGCGCGTGGCGAACTGGCTCTATGGGACGCTACCGGCGGCTTCTTGCAACTCATTCCCTGCGAGATCAAGCTGGATAAACCCCATGATCTTGCCATCCGGTGGAGAGGCGGACATATTGTTGTTGAAGTGAACGGCAAGAAGGCGATGGACTATTGGGATCGTACGTTGCCATACACGCACGGTCGCGTCGGGTTGGCGGTGTGGAAAAGCGCGGTGCGGGTTGAACAATTCCAGATCGAGCAGGTCAAGGAGAGTGCTGAGACCATGCCGGCCCATCAAGCAAAGTTCCGTTTTGAACCCACGCACAATATCTTGGGCGGGCATCCCGCATTTCACATGGATCCCAACGACGGGCTCATTCTCTTCGACGGTTATGAACCGATCAGTTACTTCTGGAAGATGCCGATGACGGCTG
>CAIXUF010000526.1 GCA_903922535.1 Candidatus Hydrogenedentota bacterium | reverse complement strand
CGGCGTTGTAGCGTACCACCGCGTCCAGACCATTGCCGGGATCGACAGTACCAGCGACCACCAGCTTGCCATCCGCCTGCAGTGCCATCGCTGCGGCCTCGCTAGTGGTGCCCATCCCGGTGGTGAGCACCTTGCCCGTGCCGCTTTGGCCGAAGCCGGTGTCCAGAGTCCCGTCGGGGTTGAACCGCGCCAACGCGAAGTCGTTTCTGATTCCGTCGGAGGAATACCCCACCACCACGATCTTCCCGTCGGGCTGCAACACCATGCCGGTGCACACATCATCATGGCCGCGGAAGTCGGTGACTACCATGCCCGTACCGTTGAAGGTCGGGTCAAGTGTCCCGTCCACGTTGTAGCGCGCCACCGCGAAGTCCTTGTTGGATCCGTTGTAGGATGTTCCGGCCACGACGATCTTGCCATCGGGCTGTGCCACCACGCCCGTGGCCGTGTCGTCGCCGCTGCCGATGGCGGTGGTGACAATGCCTCCGCTACCGAAACCGGTGTCCAGATTGCCGGGAGTGCCAGAGGTGATGCTGTTGCTGACAAAGCCGTTAGATATGGAAAAACCGCCGCTATTGCCGGCCCTGTCGGTCGCCGCCGCCTTTACCGTGTGGGGGCCGTCTAACAGTGAAGACGCCGGCACAAAACCCCAGGCTCCGGTGCCGTTCGCCGTCACCGCACCGACTTGGACTCCGTCCAGATAGATCACCACCCTTGCATACGGTTCGGCCGTGCCGCCGACGTAGGGCCGGGTGTTGTTCACGAACGCGCCGTTGGCGGGGGTTGAAACCACGGGTGGCTCCGGAGCCGCAGTGTCCACCGTGAAATTATTGGTGTTAGAAGTCGCCACCGTGTGGTCCGCGGTGTCCGTCTCGGTCGCATGGACCGAATAGGCGCCATCCGCCCGTGCATCGGCCGGAGTGAGGCTCCAGCCGCCGCCGGCGTTGACCACAGTGGAACCAACCTTGGTCTCGCCGATGAAAACATTGACCGTGGCACCAACGTCCCCTGTGCCGCTGAAGACCGGACTGCCACTGTTCGTGAAGCCGCCGTTCACAGGTGCCGTCACCGCAAGATTGCCGAACGCGTGGTACCGCGCCACCGTGAATCGCGACTTGCCACCGCTAACAGAACTGCCCGCCACGAGTATCCGCCCGTCCACTTGCAGCGCGACAGCGTTGCCGTAAGCATTGCCACTGCCGATGTGCGTGGTCACCTTGCCAATGAGGTGGAAACCTGTGTCCATGCTGCCGCCCGGGTTGCAACGCGCCACAGCGAAATCGTAGAAGCCGGTGTTGCCGTTGTACGAATAGCCCGCCGCCACGATCCGCCCGTCGCCCTGCAGCACCAGCGCCTTGCCGACGTTGCTGCCGACCCCGATCCCCGGGTTTACGATGCCCGCATTTCCAAAGTTGGTGTCAAAACTGCCGTCACCATTCCGGCGTATCAGATTGAAGGCTCCATCCGCCACGAGGATCTTCCCGTCGGTCTGCACTGCGGCAGCATAACCGGCAGGGCTACCGGAGTAAATGATGCCGCTGTCACCGAAACCAGAGTCAAGTGCCTTCCCGTCGGCATTGACGCGGGCGATGAACATACCCTGGCCGCCTTGTGCGTCCGAAGTGTACCCGGTCACCACGATATTCCCATCGCTTTGCAATGCCATCCCCCACGCCATGTCCCTGACGCGGCGGAAAAGCAGCAATCCCCCGCTGCCGAAGCCTTCATCGGTGATACCATCGGCGTTGTAGCGTACCACCGCGTCCAGACCATTGCCGGGATCGACAGTACCAGCGACCACCAGCTTGCCATCCGCCTGTAGTGCCATCGCTGCGGCCTCGCTAGTGGTGCCCATCCCGGTGGTGAGCACCTTGCCCGTGCCTCTTTGGCCGAAGCCGGTGTCCAGAGTCCCGTCGGGGTTAAATCGTGCCATCGCGAAGTCATTGCGGGTTCCGTCGGAGGAATACCCGACCACGACGATCTTGCCGTCACTTTGCAACACCACGCCGTTGCAAATATCGTCGTGGCCGCGGAAGTCGCATGTCACCTTGCCGGTCCCGCCGAAACTCGTATCCAGCGTCCCGTTGGAATTGTAACGCACCACCGCGAAGTCCTTGTTGGAGCCGTTGAAGGTTGTTCCGGCCACGACGATCTTGCCATCCAGTTGCGCGACCACGCCGGTGGCCGTGTCGTCGCCGGTTCCGATGGCGGTGGTGACGATGCCATCGGTGCCGAAGGTGGCGTCGAGGTCGCCGGGGAGGGCGGAGGCGGGATGGGTGGAGATGCCGAGGCAGAAGAGAGCCCGGAACAGGATGGAGCGGAGGGAATATTTCATGGGGGATGTGTGTTAGATGTTTATTTCACGTCATGGCTGTGGAGTGGAAACCTGGATTCGCCAGCGAGGCTTCGCCAGAGACCAGAGACCAGATTGAAAACTTGACGCAACTGCAGCATATTCGCACTTTCTAGGATACAAGAAGGGTGACTTGGAGCGGGGCTGCTTCGCCAGCGCTTTGGAGTGACTTTGGGAGGCAGACACGGAGCGGGACGCTCCGGGCACGGTCTGGAGCCGGAGGCTCCAGCCACCTTGAGAACAGGGAAGCGGAAGAATGGGAGTTCTCATGGGGGTTG
>CAIXUF010000525.1 GCA_903922535.1 Candidatus Hydrogenedentota bacterium | reverse complement strand
GTCGCCGGCCGCACCATTGGCGCCGGCATTACCCGCGCCGCCGGCCGTCCCGTTGCCGCCCGCAGCCCCGGCCGTGCCGTTACCTGCATCACCCCCAATGTTGCTGCCGCCGGGACCAACCGTGGTCGCTCCAGCACCGACACTGCCGCCCACTCCCGTCACCCCTCCGGAACCCGCAGCGCCCGCAGCTACAACACCGCCGGCACCGCCAACCCCGAAGCCCGCTTCGCAACCAAAACCCGCACCGCCTGCTGCGCCGGGACCGCCATTGACGGCACTGTTTCCCGCCACCGCCCCCCCGGCGGTGCCGTTCTGGCCCGGTGAACCCGGACTGCCTGGAGTGCCGCTATCCGTACCGGCTCCGCCCGCGCCGCCACTTCCGCCGTTGCCGCCGTGACCACCGGCAGCGCCGTTTGGCCCCGAAGCGCCTGCCGAACCGGTCCCGCCGCCGCCGCCCGCACCGCCGCCAAGCGTGCCCGGCGGCACGGAAATGTTCGCGCCCCAGCGCAAGTCACCGTCAGACGCGATGGACAGCGGCCGGGTGCCCGAAACAGCAAACGTGACCCCTTCAGCAATATTCACGGTCTTGAACCGGAACACACAAATGCCGCCGTCGTTCACGCCGGATGCAACCACCGTTCCGTTCAGCGTCATGGTCATCGCCGTGGTGTCGGCGGCCAGCGCGCCCGACCCGGCCGCCAGTTCCACTGCGGCCCCCGCCGCACTGAAAACGGTAGGGGGATCAATTTGCACCGTAAAGACCACATTGCACACAGCAGCGTTGCCGGAGCTATCCGTCGCCGTCAGGGTGATCGTGTGGCCGCCAACTGCAACGGTTGCCCCCGCCAAAGGCGACTGTGTCGCCGTCACGGTACCGGCACAATTGTCCGACGCCTGCAATGCCGCCGCGAAATTGGGCACTTGGGCGTTGCCGTTTTCATCCCCTATGACTGCCGTGGCGGGCGGGCAGTAAGTGATGACCGGCGGGGTGGCGTCCACCACCTGGACCGTGCGCGTCACTTCGGCGGCACTGTTGCCGTTCCCGTCGTTGACGTTGTAGGTGACGGTGTAGACCGCGCCCAGCACCGCCGTGTTGACGGTGTCGCCGCCCACCGTGACGGCCAGGCCGGTTGCACAGTTGTCCGTCGCCGTCGCGCCCGCGTCCGTGTAGGTCGCTCCGCATTGCACCGTGACCGCGGCCGCACCGTTGCGCGTGATGACCGGCGCGGTGGTGTCCACCACCTGGACGGTGCGCGTCACCTCGGCGGCGCTGTTGTTTGACGCATCCTTCACGTTGTAGCGCACGGTATAGGTGCCGGGCGCGTGTGTGTTCACCGGGTTCACAGTGACGATACTGCCGGTCAGGTCGCTCCCGCAGTCGTCTGCCGCCATTGCGCCCGCGTCCGCATAGGTTGCGCCGCACTCCAGTACCACGGCGGCTGAACCGTTGCGCGAGATGACCGGCGCTGCGCTGTTCGTGACAACCACGGTCCGCATGACCTCGACTGCCGCGTTGTTCGCCGCGTCTTTCACGTTGTAATGAACGTAATACGCACCCACGGTCAGGGGCGTGGGGGAGGGGGCGAGTCCCGTCCGCACGACGTTGGCGGTGATGTCGCCGTCGGCGCTGTCCAGCGCCGTGGCGCCTGCATCCTGGGCATAGACCGCCGGGCAGCCCACCGAGACCACCGCATCACCCAGAAGCGTGACTGCCGGCGGCGTGACATCCGCAAAGAGGGCCGTCACCGTGACATCTGCCGCCACACCGGTGTCCGTGCGCGGGTTTGCGGTGATACTGTCGCTCCAACGCACGAAACTGTAGCCTGGATCGGCCTGCGCGAAGACCGGGACTCCGTCCTCCCCGTGATCCACGGTCTGCGGCGACAGGCCGTTGATCGCGCCGTGGGCTCCCGCGAGATAGATCAGCGTGTGGTTCGGCGACTGGCCGTTGCATGAAACGGCGGCCGACGGCGCCACCGTGGAGGTCCAGGTTTGTCCGGCGCCAATGGGGCCCGTGACAAAGTCTGCCCCGTTGACTGCAATCTCGACGCCGGGCAGACCTGCGCCCATGCCGTTCACCAGGAAGACCTGGTCGAAGCCGTCAAAAGCGCATTGCGTCCCGGAAAGGCGGATCAGAGACACCTGTCCCGCCATGGCACGGGCATGTACCGCGGACGCGTTCCAGTAGTCCGGTTTGAGCAGGCCCGCCGTGGCCGGACCGTTCTGCAATTCGCCGATGAGCGGCGCGTTCGCGCCGCCGCCGAAGGCGCTGTTGTCCCCCGTAAGCAGAATATCGTCCGTCGTAACGCCGCTGACAATCTGCACAGGCGAGAAGAACGGCATGTGGACCGAAGCACCTTCGGCGCTCATGTTCGACACGAAAGT
>CAIXUF010000524.1 GCA_903922535.1 Candidatus Hydrogenedentota bacterium | reverse complement strand
CCGGCTCGCATAGACAAAAAGAATGGTGCCGAAGGGCGGAATTGAACCGCCGACACGCGGATTTTCAGTCCGCTGCTCTACCAACTGAGCTACCTCGGCACGACGTGGATATAATACGACATTCAATGATTCGTGTCAAGTATGCGGAGGGGTGTTTCTTGCAAACGCTGCTAGCGGGGCGGCAGCAGGAACAAACGGCCCTCGCCGGCGTCCAGGGAGAGCTGGGTGCCGGGCATTTCCGGACTGTCATCATGCACCGCGATTTCGCCGCCGGTGGCCTTGTCCACTTCCTTCACCTGGTCCAGGGGGGCGTCGAACTCGACCGTGGGCCAGGCCGTGTAGGCAAAGCGGTAGTTGGTCAGCATCACGGCGCGGCGTCCGTCCTCATGCCGGAAGACGCCCACCAGATAGTCGTTCGGCGGGTCCACGGCGTCGCGCGCGATGTCCCGGATCGGCGTGTCTTTCAGCGCCTCGGCGGGCGCGCATTCGGGCGTGACGCGGCACACACCGGTGCTCGTAAGCTTCATGAGCGTGGGTCCGAGGTTTTTGATCCCCGCGTTGATCTGCCGGGCCTGTTCCCAGTGGCGCGTGCGCCGGCCGTCGCGGGCGATGATGGCGCCACCCTTTGGAAATTCTGGGCTGACGGGAGTATAATAGCAAAAATATAATATGCCTTTGGCTCCATAGGTCAGCGAGGTGTATATCTGCCAGCGCAGTTGGTCCTCTGTGGGGTCGGTGTGCGGACCGTAGGGCATGGTGTTGAAGAAGTTCCAGAACGGGATGCCCGCCGCCTGTGACTGCCTGCGCATCTCATCGAGATTGACGCAGTAATTGTCGCGGCCGTCCTTCTGGTCCGGTTGGAATATGGGGTAATGGTCAATGCTGAGCACGTCAACGCCAACCTCCTTTATGAAGCGGGCCACATACTCGCCGTAGTCATGTGTGCCCAGTTGCTCCGGGCTCGCATAGTTGGGAAAGATGTTGATGTACGCCAGCATGCCCGGCCGCGCCTGCTTCACACCGTCCGCCTGCGCGCGCAATGCGGGGAAATCGGCGGCACCCGGCTCATCCCGCAGGGCATAGCCCCAGCAGGCCGGACCGGTCGGCAGATCCGCGGGTGCCATCCCGGAGCAGAACAACACGGCTTTCATGTCATACTTCGCGCAGAGTTCAAGCTGCTTGTCCAGCGCCTTCTTGTCACTGCCTGCGGATGATCCGATGACCATGGTGAAGTTTGCGTCGGCAAGTTCATGGTAGCGCGCGTCCGCCCGTTCATCCAGCGGCGGATCAACCCAGAACCCAATGGCAAAACGGTCCTGCACAAACTTGCAAGGTTTTGAAGCGGTGTCCCCGGCGTCGGCCGCGGATGCGGTCCGCGCAAGGCCTGCGCCTATTGCGATAAAGGCCAACGCCGTGAAAACGACAGCGGCAGTCTTGCCAAGCCCCGGGCATGTTGTTATGTTGCGCATGTTCTTTCCTTTCTTTGGCTGAGAGAAGGGCATCATCGTAGCACAAATGCGCGCGGCTTGCTTGCGAAGATCAGGCCATGGGAAATACGGGAAGCATGGGAAGTATGGGAAGCATGGGAATTGCGGTTCCTGCAAAGCCCAAGGCGCTATGGAAGGATGCCGCCGACCGGCGTCAAGTCGGCGGGGGCTTCCGGGATAATCCCCTGCCGCACATAGATGGGCCGGATGAGTTTGCGCAGGGCCGGAAGCCTTCGGAGGAAAACAACCGTGCCGACGATGCAGCATATGCCGCCCAGAATCACTGTCAAGGGCGCCCCGATAAGATGCGCCAGAATGCCCGCAAGCAGGCTGCCGAGCGGAACCGTGCCCATGAAGGCCATCGAATAGAAGCTCATCACCCGGCCGCGTTTGTCGTCCTCAACGATGGTTTGCAGCAGGGTGTTTGTTGAGGCCATGTGCACCATCATTGCGAGCCCGATGACGGGCATAACCAGCAGGGTCAGCCACAGCCGGGTCGAAAGCCCCAACGCGATCAGCCCGGCGCCGAACACGGCGGGTGCCCAGGCTATCACCCGACCAAGCCCGCGCACGCTGCGCCGCCCGGCAAGATAGAGCGCCCCGGTGAGCGCCCCGACCGCGGTGGCCGAAATGAGAAAGCCCTGCGTGCGTGCATCGCCGTGCAGGATCTGCTGTGCGAAGATGGGCAGCAGTTGCGAGTAGGACGCGCCGGCCATGCTGACCAGCGCCAGCAGGAGCAGCAGGGAGCGAATCGGCGAAAAACCAAAGGCGTAGCGAAATCCCTCCAGAAGGCTTTCGAGAACCGCGGTCTGCCGCCCCCCACGCGCTTTGGGCTGAAGGCGCATCATCAACAACCCGGCGATCACGGCAATGTAGCTGAGTCCGTTAATGAGGAAACAAAGCGCCTCGCCCGCGCCGGCGATCAGGAAGCCGGCAATCGCGGGGCCAATGAGCCGCGCGCCGTTGACCATGGAGGAGTTCAGGGCGATGGCGTTGGTCAGGTCCTCGCGCCGGTCAAGCATCTGGAGGAGGAACGATTGGCGCGCGGGCACGTCCAGCGCGTTAATGAAACCCAGCAGGAGTGAAAGCATGATGACGTGCCAGATTTCTATCCTGCCCGAATACATCAGGCCCGCCAGCATCAGGGACTGGGCCATGGACAGCACCTGCGTCAGGAGGACAAGGCGATACCGGTTCACCCGGTCGACCAGCACGCCCGCGAAAGGCGCCAGCACGAAGGTCGGAATACGCGCGGCAAAACCGGTGAGACCGAGCAGCAGGGCGCTGTGGCCCAGCCGCCATACCAGCCAGGTGACGGCCGTCATCTGCATCCATGTGCCGATGAGCGAGAGACCCTGGCCCATGATGAAGAGCCGGAAGTTCCTGTGTTGCAGCGATCGGAACAGCATCCCGAAATGCGCCGACCACGATGATGTCTGATCTTCCTGCGTCATGTTATGCCCGGAAGCCTGCACGGCGACTGCGGCAGACGGTCACTCAATTTCAATTCCCTGCAGGATGGCGTCGCTGTCTCCCAGGGCGCGAACGCCGATGGTGATCCTGCCGCTGTTGTCCGGCGCAATGTCTTCCGACCGTATGTCCGCGGCCATTCCTGCCTGCCCGGCCGCCGTGGCCGGGTCCCAGCCGTCGCGGATCACGCGGCCGTTGACCTCAACGCGCATCGGCCTTTCGCCTATTCCTTTCAGCCACAGTTCGGCAAACTTCAGGTGGACCGTGTACAGTCCCGGCGGCACGGGAACGGAGTAGCGGAAAGCCTTTCCGCTGCGGGCCGTCTGGTAGAGCGCTTGATCGTAGAGCGTGGGCGAGGCCTGGCTCACCGGTGCGTCCGACTGGAGGACCGTTCCCCCGTCGAAATCCGTGTCGGCGCTCCAGATGAAGCTGTTCCAGTCGACGAACTCCTTTTCGGCGCCGGCATCGATGCGCACGGTCGGTCTTGTTTCGGGCAGGACTTCAATGGCCTTCACCAGCGCCTCGTCCGACTTCTGCATGGGTTCAACACCGCCGGTAAACCGGAGGACCAGATTCCCCGCCGCATCGGGCACCAGATGGTGAAAGACCCGTTCGTAGGCACGATTCGATCCGTGCGCGGCCTGGCAGACGTCGAAGTTTTCCAGCACGCGCCGTCCGTTGATGCTCAGGTTGAAGGGGCGCTCAAAGGACCATGCATACTGGGTTTCGGCGAACTTCAGCCGGACGGTATAGATCCCGGGCTTGACGGGAAGGGTATAGGTGAAATCATTCCCCATCCGGCCGTGCTGATAGAGCGCGCCGTCCTCATTCGTCGGCGATGCGCCGGAGATAGCCACGTCTGTGGAAGCCGCCGTTCCTCCGGTGAAGAACGCGTCGCGTGACCACAGGTTGCCGGTCTGGTCTGTGTAGTCCTTTTCCGCGCCGCAGAGAATACGGACGGAGGTGCCTTCCGTTGCGGTTTTCTCCGGTGCGTACACCATCCTGGGCATCCAGGCGATAATGTCCGTGTCGGGAGCGGTGCCGCGGTCTAGAACAAAGCGGAGAACATCCCCGGCGGCAAGATCCAGGGTGAAATCATGCATGACGCCCTGCAGATTGTTGACGGGAACTTCGGCCCATCCCTGTTCGGGCCATGCCTGCTTTTCGCCGTGGAGAATGCGGACGCGCAAGGGCCCGCCCATCGCCTGCCGGTAGCATTCCTTCATCGCGCGGCCCACAACGGTCACTTTTCCCGAGAGGGGCGCGGTCCATGTGCGCATGCAGGCGACCTCGGGAGACGCCTGCTGCCAGCCCCGGCCCACTCTCGCCTGGCCAGGCCCCTCCCAATAGCCTTCCACCCCACCCGGCTGGTTGGGCGTGCCGCCTGTGTCGCCTGCGGTGCTTTTGGCGGGCGGCACCCAGGTCATTTCCGTGAACGTGCCGCCATCCGCCGTGGTTTCGGCGCGCCATCCGTCGCGGCCTGCCTGCTCAAAATGCCCGCCCAATGCCGCATACACGCCTGGGCCGCCGGCCAACAGTGTTGCGGCAGTCCACGCGCTTGCCTGTTTGCCATCGTCTGTTACGGCCCGAACGGCGTAATGGGCTTTGATGTCCCAGCCGGGGTTGTGGTCAAAGTAATAGGTTCCGACGCTCGCCTTTCCGATGACTTCGTCATCGCGACGAACTTCGTAGTAGCTGATCCATCCGTTGCCTTCGGCCGACGACCAGTAGAGCCCGACACCGCTGTGGCCCAGGTTGGTTTCAGGACGGGCGAAGGCTTGTCCCGGTGCGTTGGGAACCGTCGTGTCCCGTCCGGTGCCGGGCATGTCCGGCAGGCCCAGGTAGATCAACTCACCGGGTGCGGGGTCCTTGAGAACGATGCCGTTCGCCATGAGATCCGCGCCGTTTCGTGTGGATCGGTCTTTGGCGCATTCGTAGCCGACCTCATAGCCGTATTCGGGGAGCAGGCCTTTGGGATAGATCGTGACCTCCCCCTTGGCAAGGTGTTTGGGGATAATGCACGCCTTCTTGCCGTCCTGGCTCACCCGCTGGTCATAGTAATAGTCGGTGTCGCCGTCAATCCTTGGATGCATCATGTGCGACCAGCGCCCGGCAACGCCTTCCTGGCGGAGATAGCGATACACCTCCATCAGGCGGCGCAATTGATCCTGCTCGGGCCCTTCCGCGCGGAGGTACCATCCGGGCACCATGGAGAGCATGCCGGG
>CAIXUF010000523.1 GCA_903922535.1 Candidatus Hydrogenedentota bacterium | reverse complement strand
TGGAACATGAAACCGGGACTGATGTGTGTCAAATTCCCGAAAACCTCGGACTAAAAGGACGAACGTGAACATGAGCAACGAGATCAACCGACGGGACTTCATGAAGGTCGCGAGTGCCACCGCCACCACGGCGGGCTTCACGATCGCAGCGGGCTACTCGCCCTTCAGCTACGCGCAGAACAGCAAGGTGCGCGTGGGCTGCATCGGCGTGGGCGGCCAGGGCACCTTCCACATCCGCGAGGGGTTGACGCACAACCCGGACATCCAGATCGTCGCCGTCGCCGACGTCTACAAGCCGAACCAGGACGCTTCGGTCAACCTGGTTCGCCTTTCGAACGCGAAACAGTACCTCAAGGTGGGCGACAAGCCGACGCAGGAGCAGATCGAGGCCGCCATGGCGACGGAAGCGCCGGCCGTGACCTATGACTATAAGGAACTGCTGGCCAACCCGAACGTGGACGCGGTGGTGATTGCCAGCCCGCTGGGCACGCACTTCCAGATCGCCATGGACGCGCTGGACGCGGGCAAGTTCGTGTTCTGCGAGAAAACGCTGGTCAAGTCGGTGGAGAACGGCCGCGCGCTGGTCACCAAGTGCCATGAACTGAACAAGTGGGTGCAGGTCGGCCACCAGCGCCGCTACAACCCCAAGTACAATCTGGCCCAGTGGATGACCTATGACCGGGGCATGCTCGGCCGCATCACGCACATCACCTCGCAGTGGCACCGCGACGTGCAGTGGCGCCGCCCGGTGCCCAAGGACTACGTGCTGAACGACGAGGAGAAGAAGTACATCACCGACCTCGAGAAGCACCTGAACTGGCGCCTCTATGACGAGATTTCGGGCGGCCTGTACACCGAGCTGGCCACGCACCAGACCGACATCTCGAACTGGTTCCTGCGCGCCGTGCCGTCCCGCGTCTACTCCGTGGGCGGGCTCGACTACTGGCGCGACGGCCGCACGGCGGATGACAACATCGTGATGGTGTACGAATACGAACTCAAGCGCACCTCGCCGGGGTTCATCGCGGTGAAGCCGCGCACGACACTGATGGACGAGACCTCGGCGAACAAGAAGTACACGGTCCGCTTCATCTACAGCAGCATGCTGAGCTGCGAAAAGCGCGGCTGCTGCGAGCTGATCCAGGGCGATCAGGGCTCGCTCGAACTGACCGAGGACATCTGCAAGTTCTATCCCGAGCCATGGGTGCTGGCCGAAAAGGCCGCGAAGGCCGCGGCCGAAGCCGAAAAGAAGGCGGCCGAAGCCGCCGCCGCCGCCGGACTTCCCCCGCCCCCGCCGATGACCGAGGCCGAGAAACTGGCCAAGGAAACCTCCAGCGGCGGCAGCATGGCCAAGTTCAAGGGCGCGGCCACCTCGGGCATGCCGCTCTTCGGCACCTGCGAAGACCTGGATTACAGCAAGAATCCGCCGAATATTCCGGACGGATTCCAGTTCCGCGCATTCACCGACTGCATCCGCAACGGCGGAGTGCCGCTCAACAACCAGATGGTCGGCTTCACCACCGCCATCACGGCACTGGCCGCGATGGAGTCGCGCAAGTCGGGCAAGCCGGTCGAGATCGACCCGGCGAGCTACGCCTTTGACTTTGAGGTGCCCTCCTTCTACGGCTATGACGCCAAGTGGGGCGACAAAAAGTGCGAGCCGCCCAAGTGCGAGTGCTGCGGCCAGCCGCTGCCCAAGCCCGAGGCAAACCCGCCCGAGAAGTGCACCGTGTGCGGCCAGCCGCTTCCGGCCGGCGTGAAGGCCAATCCGTGCCCGACCACGCTGGCTCCGCCCCCGGCGGCGGAAGGCGCTGCTGCGGCCCCGGCCGCTCCGGCGGCGCCCGCCGCGCCTGCGGCCCCGGCGCCCGCCACGACCTGAGCGCCCAATCGTTCCTAGTTTTTGCTGCGGGACGGACGCCGTCCCGCAGCCCTTTTGAAAGCCCGCCGCGCAACGGTCCGGGCAACAACGCAAGGAGATGCGAACATGAAATTCGGCAAGGTTCTGATTGTGATGGCCGTGTGCCTGGCGGTTGGCGCCGCTGGCGGCCTTTTCGGCGGGTACAAACTCGGTTTTGAATATGGGCAGAAGAACATAGAAGCCCGGCATGCCTTTGATACCGTCAGTGTGGCCAAACCGGTTTCGCTGACGCCCGCCACGCCGGCCCCGGCGGCGACCCAGGCACCCGCACCTGTGACCACCCCCGCTCCCCCGACGCCCGCCGCAGCGTCCGCCGCTCCGGCTCCGGCTGCGGCCGCACCTGCGGCCCCCGCCGCCAACAACTGGAATACGGTCGGCACAAAGACCATGTCGCAGCAGGCGGTCATTGACCTGCCTGACGACAAGAAGCCTGCCGCGGCCGCTCCGGCCCCCGCTCCGGCCCCGGCACCCGCCCCGGCACCCGCCCCGGCCGTACCCGCACCCGCCGCAGCGCCTGCCGCCGCGGCTGCGACCTATCAAATCAACAGCGACGATTCCACGCTCGACTGGACCGGCTACAAAACCGTCATGGGCGAGAAGGTCGGCATGAGCGGCATCTTCGGCGGGTTCACCGGCACCGTGACTGTGCCGGGAGACAACCTCGAACAGATGTCCTTTGACGTTACGATTAAGACCGGGACGATCAACTCCGAGAACGCGATCCTGACCGGTGTGCTCAAGACCGGCATGTTCTTCGATGTGGCGACCTATCCCGAGTCCAAGCTGGTCAGCCAGAAGATCGTGAAGCAGGACGACAAGTATGTCGCCACCGTTGCGTGGACCATGCGCGACAAGACCGTTGGCTACGAACTGCCGCTGACCATCAAGCAGTCCGGCAACAGCATCACGGCCTCCTGCGAAGTGTTCATTGACCGCAATCTGTGGGGCGTCGGCCCGGCGGTGTACGAGAACAAGGATCTCGGCATCAGCATGCCGATACTGCCCGAAGTCAAGGTGAAGTTCGAGATGGTTGCCAACAAGAAGTAGGCTGTACGGGCGGAGCGGCTTTTGACAGCCCCGCGCCCGTTCTGTTAGGATTAACAAGACCTCCGTGGGCGATTAGCTCAGTTTGGTTAGAGCGCCACGTTGACATCGTGGAGGTCGATGGTTCGAGCCCATTATCGCCCACCATTTTAAATACCGGACACGCCTAGATTTAGGCGATACCCATAGCACGTGCTGTGGTGCCAAGTCAGTCCCAAGACCGGGGTAAATACCCCAAAACGGGAGATTTGGAACCATGGCACGTTCTGTTAAGGCCCCCGCCGCGATGCGCACGCCGCGCATGTCTTTCCACAAGCCCAGCGGGCAATTCCGCGTCCGGCTGTCCGGCAAAGACACCTACTTGGGCAGTGACCGGACCGAGGCCCAAGCCCGCCACAAGATCGCCGTTGCGCAATGGCTGGGCCGGTCCTGTCAGGCACCCCCGCCGCCGCCGGACGATCTCCGCGTCCTGGAACTGGCCACCCGGTACAAAGCGCATTGCGTGGAATACTACGCCGCCGCGCCGTTGAACGTGGAACGGATCAAGGGTTTCATTCAGCCGCTGCTCGACCTCTGCGGCACCATGCCCGCCATGGAATTCACGCCGCAACTGCTCAAGGCCGTGCGCACCACCATGATTGACGGGCGGCCCGCAGACCCCGACACTGGCAAGGGCGGCCGCCGCGGCTGGACCCGCAAGTTTACCAACGAGGCGGTAAGGGCCATCGTCCGCATGTTCCGGTGGTCGGCCTCCGAGGGGCTCTTGCCAGTCGAGACATACCAACGCCTTGCCACCTTGGAGGGACTGCGCAAGGGCTTCACCCTGGCGCGGGAAAGCGCCACGCGGCAGGCCATCACGCAGGAGGAACTGGACGCGGTGCGGGACTATCTGCCGTCGCCGGTCATGGCCGCGCTGGAAGTCATGTTCCTGTCCGGCGCCCGTCCATCTGAGGTCTTGAACTTGCGCCCCTGTGACCTGGACCGCTCCGCCGACGTGTGGCGCGTCGTGCT
>CAIXUF010000522.1 GCA_903922535.1 Candidatus Hydrogenedentota bacterium | reverse complement strand
TGCGACATTGGCAAACTTGTGGCTGTGGCTTGAAAAGGCCGAACCGAAAACGTTTCTGGCGGAGCCCGTGTTGGGATCCGCATTTACGTGGCAAAGCAGGCACACGTCAATGCGCGAACCTGCCGCCGCCGGGTAGGTGCTTTCGAAAGTGGACAAATATGTCGGAACGGCGGACGCCGACGGGGCCATAAGCAGGGTAGGGGCGCATGCCAACACGAACGACAAAAGAAACAGGCGTGAACGCATATTTATCTCCTCATTTGGTTCAAACTGCTGTTGGTGCTATGGACAGACACCAGTCTCACTGGTGTTATATTTTACTCTGACTTTCAGCCGTCTGTCGTCAGGAAACAACCCCTATTCTTTGCGGAATATGCTGTGGAAAAATGGGGATGCCGTGGCCTTTTGCAGGACATTTCTTGGCCTGTCGCATAATGCACGGGATTTGTTTTCACGGAAGCATGTCGTCCTTCAGGGCAAACGCCCACAACCACCGCAACTCAAGATTGGCCCCTCAACGCTCCGCCAATCGCCACCGATGGAGGACTTTTCAGAAGCGCCACTCCTCCGGGAACGCTCACAATGCAAACCCCGCCCCGCTCCCTTTCGGGAATGCGGGACGGGGAAACGGGCCCTCACGTCTTCTCGGAGTCAGACTCCTTCGAACTAGATGCCTTGAACGAAGATATAGTCGCTGTAGATGGCGGAGTAGTTGCCCGCCGCGTCGCGGTACTGCACCCGGACGGTGTTGTAGCCACCCGCCGGTCCCGGCAGAACGTAGGCGCGGGTTGCCGCCACCGGTTCCCAAAGTGACCACGTTGATCCGTTATCGCTGAAACGCATGGACTGGACCCCGGACCCCGCGTCGGATGCGGTCAGGGAAAGAGTGACCGACGCGCTGGAGGTGGCCTGTGCCCCGTTATTGATCGCGATTGAACCCGTGGGAGGCACGGTGTCCAAGATAATATAGTCGTTGTACGCCACCGAACGGTTGTTGGCAATGTCGAGGAACTGTACCCGCACCGTCTTGTATCCGTCCCCGGCCGGCAGCGTGTAGGTCCGGGTGGCCTTCAAGGGCTCCCACATCGTCCAGTTCGCACCGTTGTCACTGAAGCGCATGCGCACCGCATTGGACGACCAGGTCAGGGTCAGGGTGACATTCACGGTGTTGGTGGCCCATGCGCCCTTGTTGATGACGATGGAACCCGTGACGATGGGCTGCACACCCTTGGACACGGTCAGCAGCACCGCACTTCCGGGGGCGACGAACTCGCCTGCGGAAGGCGTCTGGTTGATGACGGTCCCCTCGGGCACCGTCTGGCTGTACTCCTGGGCAATCGTGCCGACCACCAGACCGGCGCCGAGTATCAGCGTGGACGCGGCGGCCTGCATCTGGCCAACAACATTCGGCACCGACGCAAGCTGCACATAGGTGCCCCCCGCCGGGGTGGTCCCGCCCGCGGTGATGCTGACAGACTGGTCTGCCGGGGTGGTCCATCCGGTGACCGTGCTGAACTGAACGGTGACCGAGCCCACAGCCAGACCGGTGACGGTCGCGCCGCTGTTCTGGTACGCGCCTGCAGGTCCCACGCGCCACCGCGCGCCCGCGGTCACGGCCCCCGCCGGCAAAATGGTCACGGTCAGCGAACCCGTCGCCGCAACAGGATGGTCCGCCGCATTGCCGGGAAAAGTCAGAGCGGTGATTTCCGCCAGGTTCGTGTACCCGTCACCGTCGCTGTCGAGGGGCTCAATGGTCTTGAAATTGTAGCCGTTGCCTGAATAGGCCGAGCCGTATGCGTTTCGGGCGGAACCACTGTAGGGGTTGGCATTAACGTGGCAAAGTTGGCACGCGTCGATGCGCGAGCCCGCCGCCGCCGGATAGGCTCCCTCGAAACTGGTCAAATACCCTGGAACGGCATACGCCGAAGCGGTTGCCAGCATGATCACGGCGCATGCCAGCAGGACAACAGGGGCACTCATTCGCAGTCGCATAACATGTCTCCTTTCCATTTGCCTTGAAGGGCTAAAGTCGCATCCAAAATGGTCCCGGCTGATAAACTTTACCAACCGTTCTTGCTGTTTCGCCTCATGGATAGATTCCGCATGTCTGCAGGACCGTCTCCGTGAGAACCACGCATTCTCTGCAAAGCCCGCAACAATTCACCTGTGGCACGCCCGCATGCCGGGCGCCGGTGAGCATCCTCTCTCCGGCGCATCCACCGCCGCGGACACCGGCGTTTGGCGGCGCCGGCAACGGAGCTACATTTTCATCCGTGCCGTCAACACCAGCGTTGTCAGGGCAAGTCCGCCCGTGAAAAGGTCGCCCAGCATCTTCACAATGCCGTCAAACGAGAAGTCGCTCTTTTGGCAGCTCAACCCCGCACAACCGCCGGGCTGCGTGTTGGAGGCGGAGTTCGGGTTGTCCGCAGCGTTCCCGGGAAAGGTCAGCGCGGTAATCTCCTGAATATTCGTGAATCCATCGCCGTCAGAGTCGGCGGATTCAATCGCCTTGAAATTGAAGCCGGCGTTCTCGAATGCGGCACCATAGCTGTTTCTCGTCGGGGGCGAGGTGTGGCAAAGCGTGCATGTGTCGATGCGTGAGCCAACGGCCGCAGGGTAGGCCTGTTCGAAAGCGGCCTTGCGACTGCTGGTCGCGCTGGCCGGGCAGGCAACAATGCACGCCGCGAGGAACAAAGGGAAATAAAAACGCATGAGAATAGCTCCTTCTTCTGGATTTGTCACCATGCCACAAATGGTCACGTTGGCCGGGCCATGACATCCCGCGGTCACAACGACGGCTTTCTTATTTGTGATCCGCACTGTAAACATTCACATTGGGTAACATTGTCCGCCTTCATTCTTATTGCATCACTCTTCAGAGAAACACGGAAGGGCCGCGTTTCGCGGTTCTACATCCTGTGCCGGGCCATCACCTGCAGCACCACAAGGCTGAGTCCGGCCATGAAAAGATCGCCAAGGCTCTGGAGGAGTCCGTCCAGCGTGAAAGCGCCATTCTGGCAGCCCATCCCCGCGCATCCGAAGGGTTGCGGCCCGGACGAGACGACCAGAGTCACCGCCGATCCGGGTGCAATCGCCGCGCCCGCCGCCGGGTCCTGACTGATAACCTCTCCGGCGGGAACGGCATCGCTGGACGTCTTGGTGATTTGGCCCACACCCAACCGGGCACTGTTAATTGAGATGGTTGCCGCATCCTGGGTCAGGCCCACCACGTCAGGCAAAGACACGACAGCCGGCGCCGGACCCTTTGACACAACCAGCGCCACCGAGGCACCCGTGCTGGCCGTGGCGCCCGCCGACGGTGACTGGGAAATCACACTGCCCGAAGGCGTCGTCGTGTTGTAAATCTGCGTGACGCTGCCAACGACCAGGCCGGTCCCCGCAAGCATAATGTCCGCCGCAGTCCGCGTTTGACCGACAACGTTTGGAACCTTGCCCGCCACGGTGCCCTGTGACACCACAAGCGCAACCGCCGAACCGGGACTTGCCGACGCGCCCGCTGAGGGTGACTGAGAAATCACACTACCCGGAGGAACGGCTGCGCTGGGTTGCGGTGTGACGGCGCCAACAACCAGTCCCGCAGCCGTAATCATGGTGGACGCCGCGGCCTGCGTTTGGCCGACGACATTCGGAACCGGGACGGACGCAGGACCCTGTGAAACCACAAGCAGCACCGCCGAGCCGGAACTGACAGACGTGCCCGCCGCCGGTATCTGGGAAATTACGTCGCCCGAAGAGACCGTTGCGCTGTACTGCTGCGTGACGGCGCCCACGGCCAGGCCCGCCCCCGTAATCGCCGTGCCCGCCGCAGCCTGGGTTTGTCCAACCACATTCGGAACCGTGACCGGTGCCGAACCCTGCGAAACCACCAGCGCCACCGCCGCACCGGAACTGACAGACGCACCTGCCGCCGGGGTCTGGGAAATTATGCTGCCCGAAGGAACCGTTGCACTGTACTGCTGTGTGACGGCACCCACAACCAGGCCCGCTCCCATAATGGCGGCGGACCCCGCAGCCTGGGTTTGGCCGACAACATTCGGAACCGCAATCGGCGCGGGACCCTGTGAAACCACAAGCGCCACCGGCGAGCCGGGGATTGCCGATCCGCCCCCCGTCGGCGTCTGGGAGATGACGCTGCCGGAAGGAACGGCCGCACTGTACTGCTGCGTTACGGTCCCCACGATCAAACCCGCGCCGGCAATCGCGGTCACCGCCGCGGCCTGGGTTTGCCCAACCACATTCGGGACAATAACCGGCTGCGGGCCTTGGGACACGACCAGGGCAACCACGGAACCCGCAGCCACTTGGCCGCCCGCCACCGGTGTTTGCGAGATCACCGAGCCCGAGGGAACGGTGGCGCTGTATTGCTGCGTGACCGTGCCCAAGACAAGGCCCAAACCGGTGATCGCCGTGCCGGCCGCCGCCTGTGCCAACCCCACAACATTGGGAATGGACACGAGGCCGGGCCCTGTGGAAACCACCAATGCGACCGCCGAGCCCGGATTTGCCGAAGCGCCCGCTGCGGGCGTCTGGGACATGACATTGCCCACCGGAACGGTGGCGTTGGATTGCTGGGAAACGGTGCCGACGATCAGTCCGGCACCGGTGATCGCCGTGCCGGCCGCGGCCTGTGTCAGGCCCACCACGTTGGGCACGGAAACCTGCACCGGACCCAGCGAGACGACCAACGCAACCGCGGTTCCCGCGTCCACCGAGGTGCCCGCTGCGGGTGCCTGGGAGATGACGACGCCCTCGGGCACGGTCGCACTGTTCTGTTGAGTGATGTTTCCCGCGGTCAGGCCTGCACCTGCAATTGCCGTGGCGGCCCCAGCCTGGGTTTGCCCCACAACGTTCGGCACGACAACCTGCGCGGGACCCAGCGACACCACAAGCGCCACGACTGAACCCGGACTTGCCAATGTTCCCGCGGACGGTGTCTGCGAAACAACATTGCCGGCGGGCACGGTCGGGCTGTTTTGTTGTGTGATTGTTCCAAGGATCAGGCCCGCGCCCGTAATCGCCGTGCCCGCCGCGGCCTGCGTCAGACCCGCCACATTGGGAACGGAAACCTGCATCTGCGTGTATGTCCCTGTCACAGTGGTGGTCGCGCCCGCGGCAATGTTCACCGTCTGGTCGGCCGGCGGCGTCCATCCGGTGACCGGCATGAACTGGAGTGTCTGCGCACCCGTGGCCAGTCCGGCGACAGTGGCGCCGCTGTTTTGGTACGCGCCGCTTGGCCCCATGCGCCACTGCGCGCCCGCCGCAACGGCGCCCGCGGGAGAGAGTGACACGGTCAGCGATCCCGTGGCCGCAACTGCGGGATGGTCGGCGGGGTCGCCGGGGAAGGTGAGCGCGGTAATTTCCGCAAGATTGGTAAACCCGTCGCCGTCGGAGTCGAGGTTTTCGATTGCGGCAAAGTTGTGGCCGGCGGCCTTGAACGCGGCGCCATAACTGTTTCTCGCCGGAGGCGAGGTGTGGCAGAGCGTGCAGTCATCAATGCGTGTTCCCACGGCCGCGGGATAGGCGCTTTCAAAATTGGCATACCACGTGCCGGTCGCATGCACCGGAGATGCCGCAAGCATGATCGCCGCGCAAACAACCAATACAGTCCCGTGTCGCATGTCCGTTTCCTTTGTGTTGGGGCCAACCGCACGCTGACCGTCTTAGCTAACATGGCCGTCTTGGATAAAAAGTCCGCAAAACGCCGCCTCTGCAAAAATCGCGTGGTTGTTGCGGATGCCTTCGGGCGATGTTTGCGGGAAAGTACGCAGGCAGAGCGGATGGAATCCGGACGAGGCACGCGTTCCTGCGTGGTCGGGGTCTTCCAGGAGCGCCGTTTCAACGCAAAATGCCCGCGCCCCGGCGGACCCTTTCTATTGGGTCACGCCGGGGCGCGCTTCGTGGATGTCCCGCAGTTGAAACGGCAACCCCGCTATTTGCGCCGGGCCATCACCAACAGGGTTGTCAGGCTAAGCCCGGCCATGAATAAGTCACCCATCCTCTTCGTGATGCCGTCGGGCGAAAAGGCGTCCTTCTGGCTGCCCAGACACGCGCAGCCACTGCTTTGCGGTCCCGACGAAACAATCAGAGTGATCAATGAGGAAGGCACCACCAGTGTTCCCGCGGCGGGACTCTGACTGATGACTGAGCCCGCCGGAACGGTGTCGTTGGCCGTTTCATTGACCTGTCCCACGGTCATTCCCGCGGCAGTAATCGCGGCGGTTGCCGCATCCTGCGTCAATCCCGTCACGTCCGGGACAGGCACGGGCTGCGGCCCCTGGGACAGCACCAGCGCCACGGCCGACCCGGCATCCACCTGCGCGTTTGCCGACGGGGTTTGGCTGGACACCCGGCCCGCCGGAACGGTCGCGCTGTATTCCTGCAGGATCGTTCCCAGCACAAGGCCCGCGCCGGCAATCGTGGAGGCCGCCGCAGTCTGCGTTTGGCCGGAGACATCGGGCACCGTCACGGGGCCGGGCCCCTGTGAAATGAGCAGGCCGATCGCGGAACCGGGGGGCGCGGATGCGCCCGCCGCAGGGGTCTGGGAGATCACCATCCCGTCGGAAACGGTGGCATCGTGCCGCTGCGTCACGGCGCCGACCACCAGCCCGGCCCCCGTGATGGCGGTGGCCGCGTCGGCCTGGGTCTGGCCCGTCACGTTGGGCACGGTCACCGGCTGCGGCCCTTTCGAAACCTTCAGCGACACGGGTGATCCGCCGGCCGCCGACACGCCCGCCGCGGGTGCCTGGCTGAGCACCTGGCCGGACGGAATGGTGGCGTTGTACTCCTGCGTGATGGCACCCACCATCAGACCTGCCGCCACGAGCGCCGTGCCCGCCGCGGCCTGGGTTTTCCCGACCACGTTGGGCACGGTCACCAGCGCCCGCGTATAGGTCCCTGTCGCGCTGAAGTTCTGGTTTGCCACCACGGTAATGGGCTGATCCGACGGGGTGACCCATCCGGTGACGGGCTTGAACTGAATGGTCTGCGCGCCCGCAACCACACTGGGCACCATGACACCGCTGTTCTGCCAGACACCGGCCGATCCCAAACGCCACTGTGCACCGGCGTCGCGCGCTCCCTGCGGTTCCAGCGTCACCTGCACCGATCCGACAGGTTTGTCCGCCGCATTGCCCGGAAATGTGAAGGCGTTAATCTCCACCAGATTGGTGAACCCGTCCCCATCCGAATCGAGGGACGCAATGCCCGCAAAGTTGTGACCCGCGCCCCCGAACGCGGTGCCGTAGCTGTTTCTGGCCGGCGGACTCGTGTGGCAGAGCGTGCAGCTGTCGATGCGGGAGTTCTTGGCCTGCGGGTAGGCATTTTCGAAGCTGGTCAGGTAACCGCTCAGCGCCCCCGCCGACGCGGCTG